>JAPLBI010000048.1 GCA_026392815.1 Actinomycetota bacterium | reverse complement strand
TTCAGATGCGATTAACTGCAGATTGGTCTGCTGACGCTTTAGCTCGGAAAGTAGAACTGCTGCGATATCTGGATCCTGCTTGCTTAGCAGTGCAAAATCCGGGCCATAGAAAGTCTCTGCGCTCATGCGGGCAAGCCTAAGCCTTATGGCACAGAAATGTCGGGTGCGATCGCTGTGATTTGCTCAGCCGAGATAGCCCCAACGCGCACGATGCGGGCTGGCTCGCTATCGCCCGCGACAACGGTGGTGGCTGGTCCTTGGGTGATTGGCCCAACTGAAAAGATTGCTGAGACTTCTAGTTCGGTGAATGTTAAATCATTTGGATCGGTAATTGGAGAATTACCTGCCAGCGCTGCGGAGGCTACGGCAAGAGGACCGTGCGCCTTGGCTAGTTGCAAAATGAAATCCGCACTTGGCACTCGCACGCTAAATGAATCTAATTGTTGACCATCACCTAAATCCCAATTGAGTCCGCGCTGTGGTTTTAAATTTATTGATAACTGACCTGGCCAGAAATTATTAATCAATTTTCTTACTGGTTCGCTAATTTCACGGGCAATGCCATCTACTGCTGCGCTTGAACCAATCATTACTTGCGCAGATATTCCGAGTTCATCTCCACGAAGTACATGCAGTGCGCGCACAGCATCATGAAAGAAAGCATCCGCGACAAGTGCATATGAATTCTCAAGTGGAGCCACGATTACATAACCATCTTTAAGGGCCGCTGCCGCGCTGGCTAAGTGCTCACTTAACACACCTGAATTGAGATCAATGGTAGCCATAGCCGTTATTTTCTCACCGCAGAGGTCCAACGGGGACGATCAGTTAAATCTTTATGTAGAACTATCTCGGTGAAATCGCGAGACAAGACCGCATCAATCGCGGCGCCTTGTTCTTCAGTATGTTCGATCGCTAAGACTCCCCCGCTCTTTAACAATCGAGCGGCGGCATCGATAAAACGTTTTGGGAGTTCCATCCCAGTTTCACCGCCAAAGAGCGCGATATGTGGCTCATGCTCGGCAACATCGCGGGGCAGCGATTGGGTGTTTGGAATGTATGGAGGATTAGCGATAACGATGTCGCATTTAACGCCCGGCAATACATCAGCCACATCGCCTTCAACAACGCGCACATTCTCAGAAATCTTCGCCACATTCTTCTTCAGCCACTCAATAGCCTCAAGGCTTTTTTCTACTGCGATGACTCTGGTTCTTGGCGCTTCAGTTGCAATTGCAAGTGCCAGTGCGCCAGAGCCTGATCCGAGATCAATTACTGAAATCTCTCCAGTCATTTTCTCTTCTAAATTTTTAACATGTGTAAGTACCGCATCAACCAGAAGTTCACTTTCCGGACGTGGCACCAATACCCCTGGGCCAACTTCAATTTCCAGATGTCGGAAGTAAGCGGTACCAGTTAGATACTGCAGCGGCTCGTGCGCTGCGCGGCGAGAAATCAACTTTGCGAAGGTATCTTCAATTACGCCAAAGTCACCAAGTGATTTAAGGGTTGCTTCCAACTTAACTGAGTTATGGAGATCCATTCGGGAGATACCGATGACATATGCAAATAAATGTTCAGCATCAATTTCAGCAATATCTGCCGCTGCTAACTTCTCTTTCGCGGAACGAAGCAGGCTCTTAATCTCGCTCATTATTTTTTGATTATCTAATTAATTGAGATTAGTTCGTTGAAGAAAGCTTTGCTGCCTTATCGGCATCTAGTAAGGCCTGAACCACATCATCTAGTTCGCCGTTGAGAACAGAATCTAAGTTATTTGATTTGTAATTTACGCGGTGATCGCTGAGGCGATTTTCTGGGTAGTTATAGGTACGAATTCGCTCGGAACGATCCACGGTGCGAACCTGGCTCTTGCGCTCTGCCATCGCTGCCGCTTCTGCTTTTTCTTGTGCATCGGCGAGCAAGCGGGCGCGCAAGATACGCAATGCAGATTCTTTATTCTGTAGCTGTGACTTCTCATTCTGACAAGAGACAACAATTCCGGTTGGCACGTGGGTAAGGCGCACAGCAGAGTCAGTGGTGTTGACAGACTGTCCTCCAGGGCCTGATGAGCGATAAACATCTACGCGCACATCGTTCATATTTAGCTCAACATCTACTTCTTCTGCTTCTGGCAAGACAAGTACGCCCGCCGCAGATGTGTGAATACGTCCCTGGCTTTCAGTTTCTGGAACGCGTTGCACGCGGTGTACGCCGCCTTCAAACTTTAAACGCGCATAAGGAGTTGTTCCGGGTTCTGGAGTTCCCTTGGATTTAATCGCCATCGAAATATCTTTATAGCCACCGAGATCAGACTCGGTCATATCAATTATTTCGACTTTCCAACCGCGCTTTTCCGCATAGCGTTGGTACATACGAACTAAGTCACCTGCAAAGAGTGCGGATTCATCTCCGCCGGCACCGGCTTTAACTTCAATAATTACATCGCGATCATCATTGGGA
>JAPLBI010000005.1:10731-17042 GCA_026392815.1 Actinomycetota bacterium | reverse complement strand
GCGTTTCCCGTTCTGGGGCAACAATCGCAATGGGTCGATTTATGGCATATAGCCGCGAAGCAGCGCTGCGTTATTCATTTTTACTAGCGCTCCCTGCAGTCTTCGGCAGCGGACTTTACGAGTTAAAGGGTGCGCTTGGTGAAAGTTCAGCAGATCAAGTCTTTTCACTTCCAGAAACCTTTGTGGCGACTGCAGTTGCCTTTGTAATTGGTTATGCAGTAATCGCTTGGTTGTTAAAGTATGTGACGACTAAGAGTTTTGCGCCATTCATTATCTATCGAATCGCTCTGGGTTCATTATTAATTCTTCTTCTTTCACTAGGGGTTATCTCATGAGCGCTAATTGGTCAGGCACCGTAAATTTTCGAGATGCGCTACGGGTAGCACCGTCTTCGGTTGAAGAGCTGCAGGAGTTAGCCTCCAAATCTGCACGAGTGCGTGCACGTGGCAGTGCACATTGCTTCAATGACATTGCAGATACTTCTGCAACGGCGATCACCTTTGAGAACATGCCTTCGGAAATTGAAATCAATAAAGAGAGTAAAACTGTACGAGTTCCAGCGGGAATGAAGTATGGAGAGTTAGCAGTAGCTCTGCACGATCGAGGCTGGGCTATACATAACATGGCTTCGCTTCCGCATATATCGATTGCAGGTGCGGTTGCAACAGCAACCCACGGATCTGGCGTAGGAAACGGAAATCTTGCGACAGCGGTTGAAAGCCTAGAACTAGTTTTACCTGATGGATCGCTAAAGCGAATTTCTAAAGGCGATGCAAGATTTGAAGGTTATGTAGTCGGCCTAGGTTTAACTGGCGTTGTAGTTAATTTAGATCTGGCAATTGAGCCGACATTTAACATTGCACAAACTGTTTATCGCGGAATGTCTCGCGAAAGTTATGCCGCAAACTTAGATGAAATCATGAGCCTTGCTTATAGCGTCAGTTACTTCACTACCTGGGCTGCTGCAGGTGGGGGAGAAGTGTGGGCAAAGTTTAAATCTGGAACAACTGCACCAACAGAATTGTTCGAAGCATATCCAGCAACATCGAACCGACATCCTTTGCCAGGTCTAAATCCAGAACCTTGCACCGAGCAGATGGCTTTAAGTGGACCATGGCATTTGCGTTTGCCGCATTTCAAGATGGAGTTCACGCCAAGTGCCGGCGATGAAATTCAGAGTGAGTTCTTCGTTGCACGTAACCGAGATCCGCGCCATTGCCGCAGATAACCTTTGGATGAGCCCGCACTATCAGCGAGATTCAATTGGAATTCACTTCACGTGGAAGAAAGTTGATGCGGTCTATGAAATGGTTAAGGTTGTTGAAGCAACACTTGCACCATTTGGCTATCGCCCACACCTAGGTAAGGTCTTTTCGGCTAGCCCTGATTACTTTAAATCGGTTATGCCGAAGTTCGATGATTTCAAGAAGCTCGTCACGGAAATAGATCCAACTAATAAATTTGGTAACGAGTTCACCAATCGCTTGATTGGCCGTTAAATCTCGAGTTTGTAGCCCAATCCTCGGATCGTGTGAATGATCTTGGGATTTGCTGGATCTTCCTCGATTTTTGCGCGCAAGCGCTTGATGTGAACATCCAAAGTCTTGGTATCGCCGAAGTAATCATTACCCCAGACGCGATCAATCAACTGGCTACGAGTTAGCACTCGGCCGCTATTGCGCATTAAAAACTCCAGTAGTTCAAACTCTTTGAGTGGGAATGTGACCGCAACTGAATTAACTGTTACTTGGTGCTTATCGATATCCATTCGCACTGAACCGGCAGTTAAGAGCGCGCCTTCTTCCAGCCCAGCGCTGTCCCCAGAGTTACGGCGCATAACCGCTTTCATTCGCGCCAGCAATTCTCGCGAAGAGTACGGTTTTGTTACATAGTCATCGGCACCAAGTTCTAGCCCAACAACCTTATCGATCTCAGAATCTTTGGCGGTCAACATAATTATCGGTACTTGTGAAGTTGAGCGAATCACTCGACAGACCTCAGTTCCCGAAACCTCAGGGATCATCAGATCTAAAAGAATTAGATCTGGGTTAAAAGTTTGGAAGCGCTCAATTGCTTCGGCGCCATTTACCGCTACTTCGACTTCGTAGCTCTCTTTCTTAAGGAGGTAAGCCAGCGCATCAGAGAAGGAAACTTCATCTTCAACAATCAGAACTTTTGTCATGCTTCATCCTCTTTAATTGATTGAATTGGAAGCCGGATTGAGAATGTGCTTCCTACATTCTCGGAACTCCACACCGAAATTTCTCCGCCGTGTTTTGAAACAATATGTTTAACAATGGATAAACCCAAACCGGTTCCACCGGTCTCGCGTGACCTGGCAGGATCCACGCGGTAGAAGCGTTCAAATATTCTTTCAATTTCAGTATCGGCAATACCAATTCCTTGATCCGCCACTGAAATCGTCACGATATCTTTATCGATACTTGTACTCACCGAAACCTGTGTATTTGGTGGTGAGTAATTAACCGCATTCTCAATCAAATTATGAACCGCCATAGTTAGCTGCTCGCGGTCTCCCGAAACTCGGCTATCAACGCTCTCTGCAAATGTTAGTGAAATAGTTCGGGAATCAGCGGTGGTTCGACATTGATCTAACGCCTCTTTAAGCAAGTCATTAACCGAAAGCGATTGCGCCTCTTGCAGTGGATCAGAATCTTGAACGCGGGAGAGTTGAATAATCTCTTGCACCAAATCAGTTAAACGCTTTGCTTCAATTTGCATGCGGCTAGCAAATTTAGTTACCGCTTCTGAGTCATCTTTGGCGCCGAGTACCGCCTCACTAAGTAAAGAGAGAGCACCAATCGGCGTCTTTAGTTCGTGTGAAATGTTTGCAACAAAATCTCTACGAACTTCATGAACACGTTGTGCTTCACTT
Source organism: Actinomycetota bacterium (assembly GCA_026392815.1). Classification (GTDB taxonomy): domain Bacteria; phylum Actinomycetota; class Actinomycetes; order Nanopelagicales; family Nanopelagicaceae; genus Planktophila. Next base: position 14,146 of record JAPLBI010000005.1, on the reverse strand, counting down.
TCGTCGCGGAGCAAGACCAAGACTAAGTTGTCTTCGGAAAGTGGAATCACATTGACTGTGATCTCGCGCTTTCCTTCACCGATCGGTCCTCGCGCAATTTCAACGGTTCCGGTTTGCTTTAAATTTGTGCGACGAACAACTCGAACCGAAGCAAGTAGCTCCTCGCTCTGAATCCGACCATCTTTTAAAACGCCTAAATTCTCAGCTTCGGAATTGGCGTAGATAGCGATCTCACCCGGGGCGAGAATCAGGCTCGCGCCATCGAGTTGGCTGAGGGTTCTGAGCAGTAAATCGGGCAGTTCCCGCCCATTACGCTCATTTTCGCTCTTCTCGCGGCGCCACATACCCAAACTCTATAGCCCCATAGCATCTCAATCGAAGCAGTTCACCTTGCGTTAACCATCTCTTGGGCAGCCGTTAATCCCTTGCGCCTAGCGTGCGCACCATGCCTTTAATTAGATCTACATTCCAAGACGAACTAGATGGCGTCTCCCAAACTCTCTTCGACCTAAGCGTCTTGGTTTCAGACTCAATGGCGAAGGCAACTCGCGCCATCATGAGCAAGAACCTTCAGCTTGCTGAAGAAGTCATTTCTTTTGACGAGAATATCGACACAATTCAGCATGATTTAGATGCGCGAATTATCGACATCATTGCTCGCCAACAACCAGTGGCCTCAGACCTTCGCGCACTTATTACCGCACTTCGTATGTCTGCAGATCTGGAACGCATGGGAGATCTTGCACATCACGTCGCCAAGATCGTTCGCCTGCGCCATCCAGACCCAGCAGTACCAGATGCCGTAGTGCATTTGGTAGAAGCGATGGGTGTAGCAGCAGAGAAGATTGCAACTAAGACCGGAGTGGTAATTTCAACTCGCGACACTGTGATGGCCGCCCAAGTTGAAAAAGATGATGATGAGATGGATTTGCTCCATCGCCAATTGATTTCAGCGCTAATCGCTCCATCTTGGGAACACGGTGTTGAAACTGCTATTGATTTAACTTTGCTTGGCCGTTACTACGAAAGATATGCAGACCATGCAGTATCTGTATCACGCCGCGTAATCTTCTTGGTAACTGGAAAGTTTGCATAAAGTGTCTCAAACGGTCACTATTCCAAGTCCGCGACAACTTTCTACCGAACCCCGTCGTTCGGATAAAGTCTTTCGCGGAGTTGTTACTACCGGGGGTCTCTCTTCGCTAGTAATTTTGGGATTGATCGCACTCTTCTTGTTCTATCGCGGCTATGAAGTCTTGCGCGAAGAAGGATTGAGTTTTATAACAAGTGCAGATTGGTCCATCACACTCGACGAATCTGCAAATGTTGTTGAAAGCAACTTTGGACTATCCGCAATGCTCGTTGGAACCATCCTCTGTGCGTTGGTTGCCGTTGTAATTGCAGTACCAATTTCCGTTTTTTCAGCGCTATTTTTGAATTTCTACGCGCCACAGTGGATGAAGAAAATTTTAGTTGCGGTCATCGACATGATGGCTGCCTTCCCTTCCATTCTCTTCGGTATCTGGGGCTTCTTGGTTTTGATGCCCAGCGTTGAATACTGGGGAAAGCTGATAAACAAGTACTTAGGTTGGATTCCTCTCTTTGAAGTAAATCCATATTTCTTTACGCGCTCACCATTTGTTGCGGGCGTAGTTCTGGCGATCATGATCATTCCAATCATCACATCTGTCTCACGCGAGATATTTGCCCAGGCACCGCTTGATCGAATCCAAGCAGCATTTGCACTTGGCGCAACTCGTTGGACAATGATTAAAGCCGTTGTAATTCCGCATGGTCGAAGCGGTGTAGTTGGTGGAGCGATGCTCGGCCTTGGGCGCGCCATGGGTGAGACCGTTGCCGTATACACAGTGCTAAATATTGTCTTCCAGATTAACTGGCAAGTATTGCTCGGTGCAGGTGGAAACGTTGCATCGTTAATTATTCTAAAGTTTGGCGAAGCTAGCGAGTATGAAATTAAGGCTCTGATGGCTGCAGGTCTAGTGCTCTTCTTCCTTACTCTCTCAGTTAACGCGATAGCGAATGTAATTGTTAAGCGAACAGGAAAGTCTGGACGATGAGCGCCGTAGCTACTCCGCAGAAGCCTTGGGCAAAGAAGCCGGCTGATCGAATTCGCGAGATCTCATTTCTTCTTGGATCGCTAGCTTTCTCATATGGATTTGTTGCCGCAACAGAGATGAAAGGCAAGTTAGCGTACGGATTCATCTTCTTCGTGGCCTATGCGGTGCTTTCTTCGACTTACTCATTTCTTACCAGAGGCGCACCAGCTGCGAAAGATGCACTTGTAAAAACACTTGTTGCCTTGGGCGCCGTATTAACGGTCCTGCCAATAAGTAGCATTCTCTTTACAGTGCTTCAAAAAGGCTTGCCAGGCCTTCACTTCGGATTGCTCAGCAACGACATGTCGATGGCAACTTCTACAGATCCAATTGCAACAGGTGGCGTCTTACACGCAATCACTGGAACGCTAACTTTGGTTGCGCTTGCTTTGGTCATGAGCGTTCCACTTGGAATTTTGACAGCGCTTTATCTAACTGAAATCAAAGGTAAATTTGCTGGGCCAATTAGATTCTTGGTTCAAGCAATGTCGGGTGTCCCTTCAATTGTCGCCGGTCTCTTTATTCTCTCGGCCGTTCTCTATCCAATAACAAAAGGTTTTTCAGCTCTGATGGGCGCTTTAGCGCTGACCATCTTGATGATTCCAACGATTGCTAGAACATCAGAAGAAGTTTTATTGCTTATTCCAAATGATCTCCGTGAAGCGGGTACCGCTCTGGGCGGAACACAGTGGCGCACTGTTGCAATGATCGTTCTTCCCGCAGCGCGAAGTGGCTTGATGACTGCAGTGATTTTGGGCGTCGCTCGCATCGCTGGCGAAACCGCCCCACTCTTGTTGCTGACAGGCGGCGGAGACAAGGTAAATCCAAATCCGTTTAACGGCTCGGTTGGATCTCTTCCTTATTACATCTGGAAAGCCTTTAACGCAGGTTCACCTGAGGCGATCACACGCGCTTGGGCGGGTCTCTTAGTTTTGATGGTCTTAGTTCTACTCCTCTTCACTTTGGCTCGTGCACTAACTTCACGAAAGGTTTCCTAATGATCCAGACTCCGGAAAGCGAGAAAGAAATGTCAACTCCTGCGCAACCTAGTTCGCTAGCAAGTGTGGCCAATGCAAAGGCGCCTCGTACTCAAGCCAGCACCGCGCAAGGCACTGGTCTGGAAACTCGCGGCATTCACGCCTGGTTTGGAAAGAACCATGTTCTCTCAGATATCAATTTAGATTTCACAGCTGGATCAGTAACAGCGCTGATCGGACCATCTGGTTGCGGTAAATCAACATTTATCCGCACGATCAACCGTATGCATGAATTTATTCCTGGTGCAGCAATGGCCGGTG
>JAPLBI010000005.1:0-10625 GCA_026392815.1 Actinomycetota bacterium | reverse complement strand
ATATTTATGCACCGGGCGTTGATGTTACGAAGATTCGTCTTCAGATCGGTATGGTTTTCCAGAAGCCAAACCCATTCCCATCAATGACTATCGGTGAGAACGTTCTTTCTGGTTTAAAGCTCGCGCAACTAAAAGTAGATAATAAGGAAGAGCTTCTTGAATCTTGCTTAGTTCGTGCTGGCCTTTGGAATGAAGTTAAAGATCGCCTTGATGCACATGGTGGATCACTCTCTGGTGGCCAGCAACAGCGTCTCTGCATCGCTCGTGCGCTAGCAGTAAGCCCGCAGGTACTTCTAATGGATGAGCCTTGCTCGGCTCTTGATCCAGGTTCAACCCTGCGCATTGAAGAAACTATCCGCGAACTCTCAGATTCGATGACGATTGTGATCGTGACTCACAATATGCAGCAAGCCGCCCGCGTATCTGATTACACAGCATTCTTCTTATCTGATGGCGGACCTGGCGAGATGATCGAAGTCGCCCGTACCAGTGAGATCTTCTCTCAGCCAAAGGACCAGCGCACGGAAAATTACGTTACCGGCCGCTTCGGATAGTCGTAACCTGCTGTTCACCTAATAGTTAACCAACGTTTGCCAGCGAGGCGTATTTAGTTAACCGCAGGTATCTAGTTTTCTCCTAGCACGTCACCTATATCTCATAAGGGGAAAATTAATGAAAGTTTCAATGCTCGCAAAATCTGCAGCAGTCGCACTTGCTTTTGGGTTGGTAACTTCAACTCCAGCTCACGCAGTTGATCTATCAGGTTCTGGCGCATCATTTCCTGCGCTTCTAATCGAAGCTTGCAAGGCTCCATTTGCAACAGCTTCCGGACATTCATTTACATATGCAGCATCTGGTTCAGGTACAGGTCGTTCAAACTCAGATAAATCAATTGGAGATTTCTGGTTCTCAGATGCAGCACACACAGCAGCAACCAAGCGTGCGAGCATTATTCACGCACCAGTAGTTGCAGCACCTATTGGAATTCTTCACAACCTTCCATCACGTAACACCCTTTCACTTTCTGCTTCAACTATCGCGGGAATTTTCTCCGGCACAATCACGCGCTGGAACGATGCAGCGATCGTTAGAGATAACAACCGCGCCTACGACAAGATTATTTACAAGACTAAGAACGGCGTTATAGTTAAAGATTCAATGGGCGACCCAATCGTTGCCAAGAAGATCGCAACTACAACTCGTTACACATTGCCAGATAAGCCAATCAAGGTTGTTTATCGCTCAGACTCATCAGGTACAACAGAGAACTTCAGGCTTCAGTCTTCACAACTTCATTCCCAGGAAATATCAACGCACCTGAGAACTTGGGACGTATCGTTGGAGCTTCATCTTCAGCTGGTGTTTCACAACTTGCTGGTAAGACACCTTACTCAATCACTTTTGCTGAGGTTAACTAGGCTGTTGCGAATAGACTCAAGGTTGCACACGTAATTAACAATGCAGGAAATGCTGTTGAGCCAACATCGGTTACAACTTCAGCGTTCTTGTCACAGGCAACAATTGATGCCAACGGAATCATGTCATTTGATTACGCAACAAAAGAGGCTGGCGCTTACACACTAGGCATTGTCTCTTACATGTTGGTTGATACTGCATACACAGATAAGACAAAGGCGGCTGCAGTTAAGTCACTTGCATCATTTATCTTGAGTCCAGCATGCGCTAAGGACAAGGGCGAAGCACTTGGCTTTAGCACGCTAGACGGAGCTTTCCTTAAGAAGGCTCAAGAGTTAGTAGCAAAGATCGGTTAATTTTCAACCTATCCACGAGGGGAGAACGGCCAGGGCAACCTGGCCGTTTTTCTTTTCCCCTAAACTAAATTCATGTTGATCCGCCTCGCTACACCTGAAGACACAGCCGATATTCATCGCTTGATTTATGATTTAGCGGTCTATGAAAAAGCACCAGATGAAATGGTTGCAACGATCGAACAAATTGAGCAATCCTTATTTAACAGCCATCCAGTTGCCTTCTGTCACGTTGCTGAAGTTGAAGGAAAAATTGTTGGCATTGCGCTCTGGTTCCTGAATTACTCAACTTGGCTCGGCAAACCTGGCATTTATCTTGAAGATCTCTTCGTGCAGCCGGAATATCGCGGCCATGGAATCGGTAAAGGATTTATGAAGACCTTGGCTCAACTCTGCGTTGAACGCAGTTACGAGCGTTTCCAATGGTGGGTACTGGATTGGAATACGCCATCAATTGATTTCTATAAATCACTTGGTGCTGTAGCGATGGATGACTGGACCGTCTTTAGACTTTATGGAGATGCGCTAAAGAAATTTGCTAGCCAGGCGTAATTACTTCTTTACGACTCTGTAACTCTTTAACGTTGGATCAGTGGCATAAGCAATCCGAACGCCCGCTTTTTGAGAGGCACTTAGCCCGCTAACAATCTGCTCTGTTAAAACTTCACCTGGAGCAACGACTGCAACCCCTGGTGGATATGGAGCGATGAGATCTGCTGAGATTCGGCCAATTGCCTCGCTTGCGTCCACCATCTCGGTCTTTGCAAAGTAGGCATCACGCATTGAAGTTGCAATCTGTGGCACAACAGACCAGCTAAGCGCGGTTGCGCTCTGACGTGGTTCGTTCTTTAACTTCTTGAGAATTGGCACCAGCGTCATGGCAAGTGCCTGGAAATCTTCTCTGGTATCGGCCAAGGTGGCTAAGAAAACTATGGTGTCGTTATCTGCCATCTCAACGCGAATTCCTTGTTCAATTAGGGCGCGCTCAATTTCAACGCCTGCAGCACCAAGTTGCTGAACGCGCAGCACGATCTTTGCCGGATCAAATCTTCCCGCAGGAAAGTCACTTCGATTTAAAAAGATCGGCAGATCGAAGTTTGCCTGTACCGCTAATTTAAACTGCTCCACATTTTCAATTAGGGCGCCTAGTAATTCAGGGCCGCGAGTTTGTAGCAGCGCGCGTACCGCATCAATTGAAGCCAGGGGAGCGCCAGCCGGAGACGTTGTGTGCGTAGTTTCAAAGCTCTGCTCAAGTCTTTCGGCGCTAATGAATTCAGTTTTGGCAAGCAGTAAGGCGGAGGCGCTGTATCCAGGCAGCGCCTTATGAACGCTGGTAATTAAAGCATCTGCGCCTTGCGCGATTACATGTTGTGGCAGGTCGGGATGAAATCCAAAATGTCCGCCCCAAGCAGCATCAACAATTACTGGGATTGATTTTTCGTGCGCTGCGGCAATCAAAGGTTTTAAGTCTGAGAGCGTTCCAAGATAACCAGGTTCGGTTAACAAAATTGCGATTGGGCTCTCTCTGAGAGCGCGTTGTAATTCAGTTACGGAAATTCCAATCGGTACACCTGTTGCACCATCAAGTTCGGGGTTCATCCAAATTGGTTCTAACCCTGCAAGTACTAGCGCGCTTAGAACTGAGCGATGTGCGGTACGCGATACCGCAACTTTATTTCCAGGTTTTCCAAGCGCCAGGATGACGGCTTGATTGGCATGGGTTGAACCACCTGTTGAAAAACGTGCAAAATCTGCACCCCAGAATTGCGCTGCAATCTTTTCTGACTTTGCCAAAATCTGATTAGTTAATTTGATTTCATCTAAGCCACCGTAGAGAGGGATATCAGAATCAACAACGGCTCCTAAACCAGCATCGATCTGTGAAGCTCTTTGTTTATGTCCAGGGATTGTGAAGGGAGTGTGATCTGCCTCAAAGTAAGTCAGGTATGCATCAAGCAGCGGAGCGCTGCGACGTAGTTCATTTCTCTTCTCCACTCTCTGAGCCTAACTCGTTGCGCCGCAGAAGTTAAAAAGAGGCTCTACAATTTATCCATGACCGCAAAGGACCCTCTCCCGCAATCACGTCACTTGGCTACCGCTATTCCAGGGCCGAAATCGCAGGAGTTAATTGCTCGTCGTAAAGAGGCAGTTTCAGCAGGGTTAGGCATGGCAATCCCAGCGTTTATCGAACGCGGAGAAGGCGCAATCTTGCAAGATGTAGATGGCAATCGGATTATCGATCTCGGTGCAGGAATCGGCGTTGTAAACGTTGGAAATGCTGCGCCTCGCGTTGTTGCACGTGTTACTGAAGCCGTGCAGGCGTTTACACATACCAACTTCACTACCGCTCCATACATGGGTTACATCGAAGTCTGCGAAGCGCTTAATCGTTTAACGCCAGGCACTCATAAAAAGAAATCTATTTTGCAAAACTCTGGTGCAGAAGCAGTTGAGAATGCGATCAAGATTGCGCGCCATTCAACTAAGCGCCCAGCGATTATCGTCTTTGAACATGCCTATCACGGCCGCACCAACTTAACTATGGCGCTGACGGCCAAGAACGTTCCTTACAAAGAAGGTTTTGGTCCTTTTGCCAACGAGATCTATCGCATGCCAATGCCTTACTCATTCCACTATGAAGGCAACCTGGCAACGATGGCGCAGGATTACCTGGATATCGTGACTTCAAAGATTGAGAAAGAAGTTGGCGCACATAACGTTGCGGCGATAATTATCGAACCAATCATGGGTGAAGGTGGATTCATTGTTCCACCTAAGGGTTTCTTGCCTGGACTTTCAAAGTTTGCAACCGAACATGGCATCGTATTTATCGCAGATGAAGTGCAGACAGGTTTTGCGCGCACCGGCAATATGTTTGCCTGCGAAGATGAAGGCGTTGTTCCTGACATGATCGTTACCGCAAAGGGAATCGCAGGTGGTTTGCCACTTGCCGCTGTTACTGCGCGCGCGGAAATTATGGATTCATCACATGTTGGTGGACTCGGCGGAACCTACGGTGGAAACCCAATCGCATGTGCTGCCGCCCTTGGTGCCATGGAAACTATTGAAGAAGAGAAACTTGTCGAACGTGCCCGCCATATCGGAAAGATTCTCAACGAATCACTGTCTGCGCTGGCCAAGAAATATCCAATCATCGGCGAAGTTCGCGGTCGTGGTGCAATGCAGGCGATTGAACTCGTTGAGGCCGGAACGAAGAACCCAAACCCTGCTGCAATGGCTGCGGTAATCAAGTATTGCCAGAGCAAAGGCGTTCTCATTCTTACCGCCGGAACTTATGCCAACGTCATTCGCTTCTTGCCACCGATCGTCATCAGCGATGAGCTACTAAAGGATGCGCTCGGCGTTCTGGAAGAAGCTTTCGCCACCCTCTAAATTCACCCGCTTGCCTCACCCTATTAGGGTGATTTCTACTAGCCATTTCGCCCCTTAATGCCTCACCCTTAGGCGTGGCTCCACATCGCGTTAAATTGGGTCAACCCGCTGGGGTGATCCCTGGGGTTGGGCTCTCTCGCACCTTGCCTCCAGTATTGCCCCCAAACTTTCTATCTAGAAAAGAAATACTTGCTGAAGTTGCAATAGATCGTGCTGGCCTGACTTTGATTTCGGCGCCATCCGGATTCGGAAAATCATCGCTCGTAGCCGAGTATTTAACCAGCGTTAGCCACCCAGTTATTTGGTACACCGCAAGCGAACGTGATGGAAGTGCAGATTTTTACGCGCACCTACTGCAAGCAATAAGAAATGTTTTACCTGATTTCGCTCCTTGGTTCACAGGCCCTGAAGATATTTCTTCTCCTGATTTGCTTGGGAGAATCTTCGGCGAACTTGGAATTACAGGAAAACACTTTGTAATCGTTTTTGATAGCAACAGAATGGCAATCGCAGATGATGAGGCCTTATCAAATCGAGTGATAGATCTTCTTCCACAAAATGTACATACAATTGTAATTCGACGGAATAGCCCAGCTGCCAACTATTCGAGTTTAACAAATATGCCAAATTTTAGGGCTTACGGATTAAATGATTTGAAGTTAAGAGACAAAGAAGTCGAACAGATAGCTAGATTTTATGGAATTTCCCCTGATGACGAAGAATCCTTCAAGATTCTCAATTCTGCTCGAGGTTGGCCGGCTGCGGTAAATCTCATTGCCTCAAATATAAGTAGAGGCGTAAAGATAAAGTCAGTGGAAGAAATTGGAAGCTATTCTGCGGAACCACTAAACTTAATTGTTGCCAAGTTATTACGATCACTTGATCCTACAGACCGCGAGATGCTTGAAACTCTCTCCATTTTCGAAGAGTTTTCTGTAGAAGCAGCAGAAATTGCGCTTCAAGATAAATTCTCACTGGCTAAATTAAATTCCTTTGCAACCGAGGCGCTATTTCTAATTCATACCTCTGATTCTGTTTACAAGTTTGCTCTAAATCCGTTAATACGGACATCGCTACTTTTACAGTCAAAATCAAATAGCCAGGGTAGAAAAAATTTGCATTCGAGGTTGAGCAAGCACTTCCAAGATAAACAGGAGCATATAAAGTCTTTGCATCATGCCAAGGAATCTGGTGATGCATCGCATTACCGTTCGCTCTTTCGCGAAAGCATGCGAAATCTAATTGCTACCGGACGAGGTAAAGAGTTGATTCAGATGTCCTCGATAGTCGGTGATACTTCACCTGTAGGGCTACTTAAGCGCCAGACCGTACAGCTAATCGGCTATGCCGCAGATTTTCAGTATGAAAATGCACAGAGTCTGATAGATGAGATGCGATTTGCTGCTCGTGGTTCTGACATTGAGCCCTTTATCGCTAAATTTGTGGCTGCGGTAAATATCTATATTGATTTTGCACTAGGGCTTACCGAAGATCTGGAAAGCGACTATGCGAGAGTTCGTAGCGAATCCGATTCACCGCTTGACCTCGGTTTAGCAGACAAGATTGCAATCCTACGCGTGTTGGCTACAAAGGCCAGTATTTATGATAATTCAACAGAACTAGTTGCGCTGCAAGAGGAAGCGAAAGAGATTGCAGGAGACAACCGTTCGAATTTAGTTTTATATCTACTAAATGCCATTGATGCATCTACCTTACTTAGCCAGGGAGAGTTTAAGGACGCCCTCCTGATCGCCAATAATGTTATAGCGCAGGCCGCTAGACATGGTTATTCTGGAATATTTGGTCCATTAGATGCGATGTATGTGCGTGCGCGTTGCCTCTTAGAATTTTCGCAAATAGAAGATTCGCAATTACTTTTCGAGCAGATGAGAAATTTGGCAAATACTTGGTCGCAGCCGGTCTGGATCTACACAGCCGAAAGTTTTATAGCTCGAGATTTAGCCTTGAAAGGTAAGAGTCTTGCCGCCTTGGAGTTAGTCCGCATGGGTCGAGACCGTGCTGCAGCTATGGCCATCAGAAATGGCCTTGTCACATATTGCGACGTAACTGAACTTTTTATCAGATACACAATGAAAGATTGGGAGCGGGTCGGTGTACTCCTCGGACGACTCCCGAATTTTCTAGTTGTGGAACGGATTCGAGTGATTCACGCCGTTGTAATTGGCAAGAAATCAGCTCCGTTCATAGTCTCCGAGCTCCCTAATCTCACCGCAAAGGATCAGATTTATAGATTGCTATCAGAGAGCCAAGAGAACATTGATAAGGAAAAGATCGCTGTTGCGTCGATGAAGAAGGCACTTGAAATCGGCGCGCGCGTTGGCGCAAAAGAAACCTTCTTGCGCCAAGATGCTGAGATACTTAATTTGATCATCAAGATCGCTACCGAAAAACCAACTGTTTATCTTGAAGAATTAGCCTCGCTCATTACATCGCGCTTAAAGGAGAGGTCGGAAAACACTGCGACTCTGAACTCTGCGCTAACTAAGCGTGAGTTAGAAATCTTGCGCCACTTGGCAACGGGGGCGCCGATAAGCGCGATCGCTACAACCCTGCATGTCTCGCTCAACACAATGAAGACCCACCTAAAAAATGTTTATCGCAAAATTGGTGCATCAGGTCGGGATGAGGCTGTTGCTAAGGCGAAGAGCCTTTATATTCTCTAGATGGACCTCACCTATACTTATTGAGTGGATTTAGAACTTTTAGTTAATCTCCTTGACCTAGCTGGCACCTTTGCCTTTGCTTTAGTTGGTGCGCGTATCGCCGCTGATAAAGGTTTGGATTACGGCGGCATCGCATTTATCGCAGCCATTGCCTCGCTTTCTGGCGGAACATTCCGCAACCTGCTTCTGGGGGAGCGCCCACCTTGGGTTTTACACACTTGGTTATTTGCAGGCGTTGTAATTGCAGTGTTAATTACTTTGGCAATTCAGAGAACAAGTCCAGTCGGTCGATTGGTACTTACTCTCGACACTATTGGCTTAGCGGTTTGTTCGGTATCAGGTGCGCAATTTGCACTAACCCACGGAGCACCATTTGTGGCGGCGGTATTTCTTGGCCTTATCGGAGCAGTAACTGGTGGGTTGCTGCGAGATGTACTTTGCCAAGTTGAGCCAGTTTTGCTGCACCGTGAAACCATAGGAACATCTTGTTTAGCGGGATCACTCGTCTATGTCACAGGTGACTACTTTGAATTGAACTCTGGATTTGTTGCGCTATCAGCAGGTCTAGTCGTCATCATTGTTCGCGAACTTTCTATCCGCTTTGACTGGCACTTGCCCAAGGTGGGCGCGCGTTAAGTGCATCTGAAGCAACCCGTTATCTCGACTGCAAGACTTGAGCTTCACCATATTGCAGCGGATCGACTGATAGATCTCTATGAAAAGCGTGACGATACTTTCGCACTTGAGGGTGAAAATTTCACCAATCCGCTTCGCAACTTGATTGACTTTCAAGGACCACTTGCTTGGCGTGTGCCGCAAGTTAAGGCAGATCCGGCAACCAATAAATGGTTTGTCCGCTGGATTGTTTTAAAGGAAAATCGCGAAGTGATCGGAAGCACTAGTTTTCATGGCACACCAGATGCGCAGGGAATGATGGAGATCGGTCTTGGCATTGAGACCCAATATCAGAACCATGGCTACGCGAAAGAAGCGCTGCTGGGAATGTGGCGCTGGGTCTTAACTTTTCCGGAAGTGAAGACACTTCGATACACGGTCAGCCCTGAAAATCTTCCTTCAATAGCGGTCATTAAACACTTCGGTTTTGATTTTAAGGGACAACAGATTGATGAAGAAGATGGTCCAGAAGATATTTACGAGATGGATCGCGAAACTTTCTTAAGAAAGTGGGGCGCTAACTAATCGCGAGATTGACCAGATCTATGGGTATAGCGCCCTAAGAATTCCTTCTTCATATCTATAAAGTTTCCATCAATTAGCGCCTGTCGCATCTGATCAACTAAGCGAACTACGAAACGTTCGTTATGGATCGTGGCCAGAGTTGCAGCAACCATCTCTTTACCGCGGAATAAATGGCACAAGTAAGCGCGTGTGAAATTGGTACAGGTATAACAATCGCACTCGTCATCAATGGGGTTGAAGTCGCGTACGTAAGGTGCATTAGAGAGATTAAAGCGACCTTGCATTGTGTACACAGCGCTAGAGCGAGCGATACGTGATGCAAGTACGCAGTCGAAGGTATCTACGCCATTTTCAACGCCGACAAATAAATCTTCTGGCGCTCCGATTCCGAGTAAGTGTTTCGGCTTATCTTCTGGCAAGGTGCTATTTACCCAGCCAACGATTGTGCCAAGGGATGATTTATCGAGGGCGCCACCAATACCGAAGCCATCGAATTCGATTCCTGATGACGACACTGTGCCTAAATCATGCGCTGCTTTCTTGCGGAGATCTTCATACTGCGCACCTTGAATAACGCCAAAGAGCGCTTGGTAAGGCTTATCGCTGCGAACATCAGTTAAACGCTTATGTTCATCTAAGCAGCGGATCGCCCAGTCGTAGGTGCGTTCCATGGCGAGCTCTTGATAAGGACGAGTGTTATGCAACGTTGTGCATTCATCAAAGGCGAAGATTATGTCAGCGCCAATTTTATGTTGGATCTGCATCGAAATTTCAGCGGTGAAGCGGTGCATCGAACCATCGAGGTGAGACTTAAAGGTGACGCCATCATCATCGACATGAGCCAAACGCTCTTTATTGCCAGCAATAACTTGATCTGATCGGAAAGTCTTGGCATCCATCGCTAAGACTTTTTTAAATCCAACACCGAGTGAGAGAACTTGAAAACCGCCGCTATCGGTAAAAGTGGGTCCTGGCCAACTCATAAATTGGGCTAAGCCACCTGCCTCATCTAAAACATCAGGGCCGGGCTGTAAATAGAGGTGATAAGCATTTGCCAATAAAGCTTGTGCGCCAAGATCTTGCATCGCCGCAGGTAAAACTGCTTTAACTGTCGCCTTGGTACCAACTGGAATAAATGCCGGCGTTTGAATATCGCCATGCGGAGTAGAAAGTGTGCCAACGCGCGCCAGAGAATTTTCTGCGCTCTTCTTTATCTCAAATGAGAAGTTTTTTGCTGCTGGAGTCGACACAAGCGTTATTGTCTCAGATATAGACTGCCCTGATGTTCGCAGGAAAAGCGCCCTTTCAAGAGTTCACTTCTCTTTTAAATCCGCATTCGCGACGCATTGTTGCGGGAATCGCTCTCAGCGCTATCGGTCGCGGTATGACGCTCTCGCTATTGATGGTTTATCTCCACGATATCCGAGGATTTTCTATCTCATTTGGCGGCGCAGTAATGGCTTGGGGCGCCCTCTTTGGCATCATCTGTACTGCGCCACTTGGGTCGCTAGTCGATCGCATCGGTCCAAAGAAAGTAATGCTTGCCGGCCTTGTGATCTCTGGATTTTCAGCCCTTGCC
>JAPLBI010000183.1 GCA_026392815.1 Actinomycetota bacterium | reverse complement strand
GATTGCTCGCTTTCCAATACTTTATTCCGCCGCGATGCTGAAGCCTTTGCCGCTTACTTAGTTGATGCTGAAACTGGCGAATTCCAGAAAACACTGAGTGATGGACAGCGCGAACATGATTTAGAAATTGCTCACTTTAACGTTGCTGCCGAACTTGAAGACTTAGCGCTATCTGGAGTTCTTTACCCAGGTATGGATCCGATCCGCGCAAGCGAGGCGGTAATCAAGCGCTATCACCGAATCTGGAAAGCGCTCAAAGAACGTCAGGTGCTTGATCCAAAAGATCGACATGCTGTGGAGCGCGCGATGCGTCAATTGCATGATCTCGGGTTTGCGGTAGATGAAGTCTCGGTTTCTCTAGATGGTGAATCACAGAAACTTTACTTCCAGCCAAAACTTGTGGCACCTGGCTATCACCGCAATCGTTTGCGCGAATTAACTGGACTCGAAACTGAAGCGCTGCAAGCTAAGCGCTTGTTGGCATCACTTGATCGCTTCCGCGGCCGTGAAGAAAGTCCGAAACCTCCGATGCAAGATTCTGCGCGTCGTTGGTTAAATGAAACTTATATGCCGATCGTTGCGATGATTCCTGATAATTTGAAAGGTCGTATCGAAGAGGCACAGTTCTTCCATGAAGTTCTTGAACATCGTTGGTACTTAAGTGAACGCGAAGGCCACGATGTTGGGCTAACCTTTGCTGCACAGTCATATATTGAAGATGTACTGCCATTTCGTCGTGATTCTGGAGTAGAAGCGGAGGCGCAGGTATGACGCTCCCTCCTAACTTTGGACGCGCAGTCGATCTGAGTTCTCTTGGAAAACCTAAGCCAGAGGCTGTAGGGCCAATACCCGGTATTGAAATCACTCCAGAGAATTTAACTAATGAATTTCTCTCACTCTCTAAAGACAAGCCCGTTGTACTAATTTGTTGGTCACCTCGCTCACCTGAATCACAAGAGGTCGTAGCAATTCTTGGAAAGTTAGCGCTGGCTGATCAGGGGAGTTGGGTGCTGGGTCGCGTTGATGTCGATGCTCAACCACAAGTTGCACAAGCTTTGCAGACTCGAGCCGTGCCTTTTGCTGTTGCAATCATCAATGAGCAAATGGTTCCACTCTTTGAGCAGCCTTATCCAGAAGAACAGATCCGGATGGTGATCGATAAAGTCTTGGCGTTAGCTACTGAGCAAGGCGTGGGTGGCGCACCTGCTGAAAAAATTGAACCCGAAGAGGAAGAAGCTATCGCGGCGCTAGATGCTGGCGATTATGCCAAGGCAGAGGCGGCGTACAAGAACCTCTTGGCGCGCAAACCAAACGATAACTTTGCAATTCTTGGCCTTGCGCAGACGCAGTTGATGGCGCGCACGGACGGTATTGATGGAGCCAATGTCATGAAAGAAGCCTCGGCTCATCCAGATAACATCGATATTCAATTGCAGTGTGCCGATATTGAAATCGTTAGCGGCTATTTAGAGCCAGCCTTTGCGCGGTTACTGCGGTTAATTCCACTCTTTGATGGCGCAGAGAAGAAGTTAGTTAAAGATCGCTTAATTGAACTCTTTGCACTTGTAGATCCTGCCGACCCGCGAGTGATAAAGGCGCGCGCTGCTTTAGCGAACGCGCTCTTCTAATGAACGCAGTTAAACCAAGCACCGAATTTAAACTCTTACAAGCGCTCTTTGGCGTATATGCCATGTTGATCATGTCTTGGATTCCCCGTTTTCCTGAAGTAAAAGCCAATCTCGGATTAAGTAACGGTCAATTTGGAACTCTGATTAGTACTGGTTCATTTGGCGCTGTAGCCAGCCTTTTCTTAACTGGACATATGGTTCATAAATTCGGCGTAAAGCGCGTGATTTTGACCAATATCTGGATTATGGGGCTGGCATATTTCTTTATTGTTCGTACCGAATCTTCTGGAATTTTCTTAATCTGTAACGTTGCAATTGGTTGGGCAACATCGGCTTATCACATCTCGATAAATGCCCAATCATTTAACGCAATGGAGCGCGTTTACGGTTTAACTATTGCGCGCCTTCACGGTATGTGGGCGCTCGGAACACTTGCAACAGCAATTATTTCAGGGTTAGTCGTTGATCATATTCCGATCACATGGCATGTTGGTGGGTTAGCTGTATTTGTCACCATGTCGTTAACTGCCATGATTATTCGCTTAACGCCAGTTCTACTTAAACCAAATGAAGATAATGAAGAACATCTGCCACTTAGAACTTTGATCACTTCATTTAGGGTTGATTGGCTAATCAGTGGCGGTCTGGTCTGCGCGGTTTTTCTAGAGTTTGCAACCGGAGACTGGTCGGCAATCTTTGCTAAAGAGCGGATTGGGGTTAGTTCTGGAATGGCGGCTCTGCCATATGTCTTTTTCATGACCGCGATGATCATCGGGCGTCTAAATGCAGGATCAATTGCCAAGCGTTTTCAAGTTGATCAAACTGTTCGGCTTTTTGCCCTACTCGGTGGTGGGGGATTTCTAACCTTCTTAACTATTACGGTTCAAATTCCCGCCGAGCATAAAAATATTGCCTTTGTAACAACATGCATAGCCTTTACCTTTGCCGGAATGGGCTCATCGCTGATGGCGCCATCCTTCTACACCGCTGGAAATCAACGCTCACCACTTCCGAGCGCGGTTGTAGTCGGCCAGATTGGCGTAGTAAATATGATCGCCATCTTTATCTTGAAAGCTTCGATTGCTTGGACTGCGCAATTCACCGGCTCGTTAGCAATTGCTTTAACTATTCCTGCACTAATGCTGATGTCTACAGCGTTCTTTGCACGCGCTCTAAAAGCCAGTTAAACGCGCTCGAGCCAGACTGTAGAAAGTGGCGGGACTCGGAAACTCCGCTTTAAATCTGTATCTACATCAACGGCAAAAGAATCATTGGTTATTCCGCTACCTCCAAAGGCAACGGCATCGGTATTTAGAATTTCCCGCCAAACCCCTGCTGTAGGTAGTGGCAGTTGGTAATTCTCATGCGGAACTGGCGAGAAGTTAGTTATACAAACAAGTGGCTTTCCATCTTCAGACCAGCGAGTAAAGGCCAAGACATTGCTTGCGCCATCATCACCCACTAACCAAGAGAAACCTTCTGGGTTTGTATCCTTCTGCCAGAGCGCAGGTTGAGATTTATAGATGGCATTTAACTCGGCAACAACTTTCTGCACTCCGTTATGTTCGGCAAATTCAGTTAAATACCACTGCAGACCAGCGCTCTCGCTCCACTCATCATTCTGTGCAAATTCAGATCCCATAAAGAGCAACTTCTTACCTGGGTGGGCCCACATAAATCCATAGAGCGCACGTAACGTTGCTAACTTCTGCCAACGATCGCCAGGGAATTTATTTACTAATTGGCCCTTACCGTGCACAACTTCATCGTGTGACAGTGGAAGCATAAAGTTTTCAGACCAGGCATAAAGAATTGAGAAAGTAATCTCGTTGTGGTGGTAGACGCGATGAATTGGATCGTGCTGCAAATATTCCAAGGTGTCGTGCATCCAACCCATATTCCATTTAAAACCAAAGCCGAGTCCGTTAGATGAAGTCTCTTTGGTGACACCCGGCCACGCCGTTGATTCTTCCGCGATCATCATGATGCCGGGATGAGTTTTGTATGCAGTTGAAGTTGCTTCCTGCAAAAGTTGAACTGCTTCGAGGTTTTCGCGACCACCAAATTTATTGGGAAGCCATTCACCATCTTTACGTGAATAATCCAGATAAAGCATTGAAGCAACGGCATCTACACGCAGGCCATCGATGTGGAACTCGGTAAGCCAATAAAGAGCGCTAGCAACTAAGAAATTGCGTACTTCATTGCGACCGAAGTTAAAGATCAAAGTGCCCCAATCAGGGTGTTCACCTAGACGCGGGTCTGCATGTTCATAAAGGGCTGTGCCATCAAATTTAGCTAGCGCCCATTCATCTTTGGGAAAGTGAGCAGGAACCCAATCCAGGATTACGCCAATGCCCGCAGCATGCAGCGCATCAACCAAGAATCTAAATTCATCGGGGGATCCAAAGCGCGAAGTCGGTGCAAAGAAGGAAGTTACTTGGTAACCCCAAGATGGTCCATATGGATGTTCGGTAACTGGCAAGAATTCAACGTGGGTGAAGCCTTGTTCGGTTACGTAGTTAACGAGTTCGGTTGCGAGTTCGCGATAGGAAAGCCCTAGCTTCCATGAACCTAAGTGAACTTCGTAGACCGCAACAGGGCTACGCCAAGGTTGAAATTTAGAGCGCTCAGCGATCCATTTTGAATCTTGCCATTGATAATTTGATTCGTTAACAATCGATGCGGTGTGTGGGGGAGTTTCGGTTTGGCGAGCAAGTGGATCAGCATGATCTACCCAACGACCATCTATGCCGCAGATGGCAAACTTGTATTTAACTCCTGCGCCGATATCTGCAATAAAGATCTCCCAGATACCGGATGAACCTAAGCGAATCATCGGATGGGTGTTCTTATCCCAGTAATTTAAATCGCTGATCAAACTAACTGCGCGTGCATTTGGCGCCCAAACAGTAAAGGCAGTTCCAAGCAGTTCTCCGCTTTGATCACGCCGCACATGCGCACCAAGGACTTCCCATAATTTCTCATGGCGACCTTCGGCAAGTAGATGAAAATCTAACTCGCCTAAAGTTGAATTTGGATTTAAAAATGTTGCCGGCGCTATGTAGATCTCTTCCTTTACATCTTTACTCTTACCGAATAGCTTCTGGAAGAAAGACATGATCTGAGGTTAGAGCCTTACCTGGCAAATGTGTGCAACTTTGCCAGTTGGTCTTGCTGGATCAAGGCGAATAAAGGTATCTGGGCTCCATGTGAAGCTCTGGTTATCTAGTAAGTCTTTAACCTCAAATGAATGTGCCGCAATTCCAAGAGCCTTCATATCCCAATGAACTGTGGTCTCTTGAGCATAAGTTGGATCAAGGTTTACGACCACCAAAATCAAATCATCGCCGGTGCGTTTGGAATAAGCGATGACCGAATCAGAATCGGTGTGATGAAAACGGAGATTGCGAAGTTGCAGCAAAGCCGGGTGCGCGCGACGGATCTGGTTTAACTGAGTAATAAAGGGTGCAAGGGTTATGCCTTTTTTGGTTGCGCCATCCCAGTCGCGCACCTTTATCTCGTACTTCTCTGAATCTAAATACTCTTCGCCACCTTCTTTAAAGCGGCGGTGTTCATATAGTTCATAGCCGGCATACATTCCCCAAGATGGAGTTAACGTTGCTGCCAGCACTGCGCGAAGTGCAAACATTGCAGGGTTTCCAGATTGCAAGTGGAAAGGCAAGATATCTGGAGTATTTACCCAGAAGTTTGGTCTAAAGAATGCGCTGGTCTCTTGCGAAACTTCGCGGCCGTATTCCATAAGTTCGGATTTGCTGGTGCGCCATGTGAAATAGGTATAAGACTGATGGAAACCTGCTTTACCAAGGGCATGCATCATCGCTGGCTTGGTAAATGCTTCAGCGAGAAATACAACATCAGAGCTTTCCTTATGGATAACTGACATTACTTCTTGCCAGAAATGAACCGGCTTAGTGTGTGGGTTATCAACGCGGAAGATAGTTACACCTTTAGAAACCCATAAACGGATAATGCGAAGTACTTCAGCAAGAATCCCTGAGTAATCATTATCAAAGTTAATTGGATAGATATCTTGATATTTCTTTGGGGGATTCTCGGCATATGCGATCGTGCCGTTAGGGCGCGTTGTAAACCATTCAGGGTTTGATTTAACCCAAGGATGATCTGGAGATGCTTGCAGCGCAAGATCTAAAGCAATTTCCACATTGTTCTTCTTGGCTATCGATACAAAGGTTTCAAAATCAGCCATCGTGCCAAGCGCTGGATTAATCGCATCGTGGCCGCCCTCCACATTTCCAATCGCCCATGGAACACCTGGGTCAGTATCGCTTGGAGTTAAAGTGTTATTGCGCCCCTTGCGATGTGCGGTACCGATTGGATGAATCGGCGGCAGATAGAGAACATCAAAACCCATCGCAGCTACTGCTGGAATTCGTTTTGCCGCAGTTGCGAAATTGCCGCTTGTGATTCGCCCATGCGCATCAACAATCGCGCCTTCGCTCCGAGGAAAGAATTCATACCAAGCACCGACAAGTGCGCGATCGCGGTCTGCACGCACTGGAATAAGTTCAGAACGACTTACTAAACGGCGCAGTGGGTTAGCTGCAAAGTAAGTGCGAATTTCAGTGGTTGTTGCCTGCGAGAAACGATTGGCTGGCGCAAGTGAAGTATCAGTTAGCGCTTTGATTGCGGGAGAGAGCAACTTCTTTACAGATGGATCTTCGCTTAACTTCTCTTCGAAGATTGCTTTGCCGATAGTGCAGCAGAGTTCGGCATCGATATCAGCTGCAATTTTGATTTCGGAGTCGTGTTCCCAAGTTGCAAAGGGATCATCAAAGGCTTCGATTGCGTAATTGAACTCGCCACGTGTTGGAATCGTGATGGTTCCTTCAAAGCGATCGCCACCGCGCCAGATTTCGCGCATCGGAGTGCGGGCAATTTCTTTACCTTTGTCATCAAATAACAGAGCATGCGCACCAAGTGCATCATGGCCTTCACGAAAGATCGTTGAAGTGACTGCAATTACTTCACCCGCAACCGCCTTTACAGGAACTAACTCGCCTCCGAAATTAACCGCAGGAGAGATATCTGTAATGGGGATGCGAGTTATCAAGAGTTACCTCAGCCAGAGCCTTCGGTATTTCCCGGATCTGCAGCGCTAATGTCGTTGATCTGATACTTATTGATCGCATCCTGTACAACGCCAGCCTTTACATCACCGCTCTTAGCAAGGGCAGCAAGTGTTGCAATAACGATTGATTCGGCATCGACCTTGAAGTGGCGACGAAGCGCACCGCGAGTATCAGAGAGACCAAAACCATCTGTGCCAAGTGAAACAAAGTCTTGGCTAACCCATGGTGCTATCTGATCTTGTACTGCGCGCATGTAATCGCTAACTGCGATGACCGGTCCTTCTGCGTTGGCAAGTTTCTTGGCAACGTATGCGGTGCGTTGATCAGATGGATTTAAGAAGTTGTGGCGATCTACCGCTAAACCATCGCGGCGAAGTTCGTTCCATGAGGTAACTGACCAAACTGAAGCGGATACGCCCCAATCAGATTCAAGAAGCTTTGCCGCCTTGAGCGCCCAGTTCATGCCAACGCCAGATGCCAAGATCTGCGCAACTTTCTTACGCTGCTTTGGACCCTGCTGGAATAGATAAATTCCCTTGAGCAAACCTTCGGTATCAAGATTTTCAGGTTCTGCTGGCTGAACATATGGCTCGTTATAAACAGTTAGGTAGTAGTAAACGTTCTCGCTGTTTTCACCATACATACGGCGTAGACCATCTTTAACGATGTGGCCTAGTTCGTAAGCAAATGCTGGGTCGTATGCGACAACTGCTGGGTTAGTTGAAACTAGAAGTGGTGAGTGACCATCTTCGTGTTGCAGACCTTCACCGTTAAGAGTTGTGCGACCTGCTGTTGCACCGACTACGAATCCGCGAACCAATTGATCGGCAGCAGCCCAGAAGGCATCGCCGGTGCGCTGGAATCCGAACATTGAGTAGAAGATGTAGATCGGAATCATTGGTTCATCGTGCGTTGAATAAGAAGATCCAACTGCAGTAAATGAAGCAACGGAGCCAGCTTCGTTAATACCTTCGTGAAGGATTACACCAGCGGTTGATTCCTTGTAGGAAAGCATTAGCTCGCGGTCGACCGCGGTGTATTGCTGACCATGTGGTGAGTAAATCTTTAACGTTGGGAACAGTGAATCCATACCGAAGGTACGAGCTTCATCAGGAATAATCGGCACTAAACGCGCACCAAGTCCGGGATCCTTAACGAGATCTTTCAACATACGAACAAATGCCATTGTGGTTGCAACTTCTTGCTGACCAGAACCGCGCTTTACAGATTCGTATGCTTCATCGGCAGGCTGTGCCAACGGGCGAGAAACGCTGCGACGACGTGGAATTGATCCACCAAGTGCGGCGCGACGTTCTTCCAGGTACTTAGCCTCAGCAGAATCAGCAGCTGGCTTGTAATAAGGAGGTGTGTACTTATCCAACTTCTCATCTGCAATTGGAATACCCAAACGATCGCGGAATTCGACGATATCTTCAAGTGACATCTTCTTCATCTGGTGCGTTGAGTTGCGCGCTTCAAAGTGCGAACCAAGCGTCCAACCCTTAACAGTCTTCGCCAAGATAACTGTTGGGCGACCATTTGGTTGTGATGCCGCTGCGTAAGCGGCATAAAGTTTGCGGTAATCATGTCCACCGCGCTTTAGGTTCCAGATCTGATCATCTGACCAGTTGGCAACCATTGCAGCAGTACGTGGATCGCGACCAAAGAACTTCTCGCGAACATAAGCGCCGCTCTCGCCCTTAAATGTTTGGTAGTCACCATCGAGAGTGGTGTTCATAATATTTACAAGTGCGCCTTCACGATCTTGGGCAAGCAGTGGATCCCACTCGCGGCCCCATACAACCTTGATTACATTCCAGCCAGCGCCACCGAAGATGGATTCGAGCTCTTGAATAATCTTGCCGTTACCGCGCACAGGTCCATCAAGGCGCTGCAAGTTACAGTTAACAACGAAAGTTAAGTTATCTAGATTTTCGCGTGATGCGAGTCCAATCGCGCCCAAGGTATCGACTTCATCGACTTCACCATCGCCAAGGAATGCCCAGACATTTTGCTGGCTCGTATCTTTAATTCCGCGGTTATGTAGGTAACGGTTAAAGCGCGCTTGGTAAATTGCGTTGATCGGACCAATACCCATAGACACGGTTGGGAACTGCCAGAACTCAGGCATCAAACGTGGGTGCGGATAAGAAGAGAGTCCGCCACCCTTATGTGAAAGTTCCTGACGGAAACCATCTAATTGGTGTTCGCTTAAGCGACCTTCCATAAATGCGCGTGCATACATTCCGGGAGAGGCATGTCCCTGGAAGAAGATCTGATCTCCGCCGCCTGGGTGATCTTGTCCGCGGAAGAAGTGGTTAAAACCAACTTCGTAAAGTGCGGCAGATGATGCGTAAGTAGAGATGTGTCCGCCGACTCCGATGCCGGGGCGCTGTGCGCGGTGCACCAACATGGCAGCGTTCCAGCGGATGTATGCGCGGATGCGACGTTCGATCGCTTCGTCGCCAGGAAATGCTGGTTCGTTTTCAGGGGTAATAGTGTTGATGTAATCGGTATTGCGAAGAGCGGCGACGCCAATATTTTTTTCATGTGCGCGCTGTAGTAACTTCAAGATTAAGTAACGAGCGCGTACGGGACCTGCGCCATTGAGTGCGGCATCGAAGGAGGCTTGCCATTCGGCGGTCTCACTTGGATCGATATCTACTAGCTGGTCGATGATCTGGTCTGGGACGCCGAAGTTCTCGCTCATGGGCTTATTCTCGCGCTTACGCGGTAGTAGAGCAAAATCCGACCACTTTCTGTCTCAGAAAGGCGCCGATAAATGGGCTACCCGAAACCCTTGTCAAAGCGCTCGCAATTCGGTGGACTTATCCCGTGGCAAAGGGGATGGGATTTGCTCAAGGAGAGATCGTCCTTGAAGTTGGCTATGACTCTGATTGCGATGACGCACTTCGCAAAGAGATCGCTGCCACAGTCGGAACAACATTTCTCGAAGGCTCAGCTACTGAAGTCGTTGATGCAGTACTTCTCTGGTGGCGCGATGGTGATGGCGACCTCGTCGACGAATTAATGGATGGACTCACATATTTAAGTGAGGCCGGACCGATCTGGGTATTAACTCCAAAAGTTGGTCGCGATGGACATGTTGAACCAAGTGACATTCAGGATGCGGCACCAATTGCGGGGATGAGCCAAACATCAACCCTTGTCGTAGCAAATGATTGGACGGCAACACGTCTAGTGGCGCGTAAGGCTGGCAAGCGATAAGTTTGGCGGCATGAGCCAAACACTTACTGGAATTTCTGTTGGATCGGTTGCACCTGACTTTGAATTAAAAGATCAGCACGGCGCCAAAGTTTCACTTTCATCTTTTAAGGGAAATAAGAACGTAGTCGTTCTCTTTATTCCCTTTGCATTTACCGGAACCTGCACTGGCGAACTATGTGCAATTCGTGATGACTTAGCCGCATTCCAAAATGATGATGTGCAAGTAATCGCGATCTCTTGCGATTCTCCATTTACTCAAAAGGTATTTGCAGAACAAGAGGGTTACAAGTTCCCAGTACTTGCGGATTTCTGGCCACATGGCGCTGCAGCAAAGGCATTTGGGATTTTCAATGAAGATCTCGGTTGCGCAATGCGCGGCACATTTGTCATCGATAAAGCAGGCGTTGTTCGCTGGTCGGTCGTAAATGGCCTCGGAGATGCGCGTAATAACGGGGATTACAAGGCCGCAATCGCTGCTCTGTAGTTGAGGTAGTATTTGCCTCGCAGCAATCGGGTGCTTAGCTCAGTGGTAGAGCGTCTCGTTTACACCGAGAATGTCGGGGGTTCGAAACCCTCAGCGCCCACAAGAAAATTCCATATGCTTGAAAATCTCTTTGGAGGCACTTATGAAGGCGACCCCAAGTGATCAGCGCTCCATTCTTGACATTCAGAACTTCGATTTCACTACAACTTCCTTAAATGCCAAAGCTGCGGGACTGCCAGAAATACCGGCGATTAATACACTCGCAATCAAGCAGGACAATGCGCGCGATCTTCGTATCGCGGCCGAGACAGAACTCAACGATGTAAAGCGTGAGTTAAATCGGGCCGAGACTGATGTTGAACAAGTTGTCTCACGAATCAATCGTGATGAAGCCCGCCTTGCTTCTGGCACAGGGGCTGCCAAGGAGCTAGAACAACTGCAACATGAACTTGTTTCCCTCGCTGCACGCCGTGCTGAACTTGAAGAAGTAGAGCTTGAGATCATGATGCGCGTTGATGGGATTAAGGAGCGCATCGCAGAACTTGGCGCCGAAGAAAGCGCTCATGCAGCAGAGATTGCGAACCTAGAAATTTCCAAAGAAAACGCGCTAACAATTATCTTTGCTGACCTTAAAGCAGCGGCTGATGATCGTGTGAAGACTGCAGCAAGTGTTAGCCCTGAGCTAATGGCGCTGTACGAGAAAATTCGCACTAGCAATAACGGAACAGGAGCGGCAGCCTTGGTTGGAAACCAATGCAAAGGTTGTCACTTAACTTTAAACACCATCGAACTACAACGCATTGCCGGATTGCCTGAAGATGAACTAGTGCGCTGTGAAGAATGTCGGTGCATTTTGGTGCGTGGTCTATAAATGGCGCGCAATTTTAAGTTAACCGCTGATGGCGGTTCACGTGGAAATCCTGGCCCTGCTGGTTACGGCGCAGTCGTAACTGAAAACGGCAAAATCGTTGCCGAACTCTTTGATGTAATCGGAATTGCAACGAATAACGTTGCTGAGTACAGTGGACTTCTCGCCGGTTTAAGCCATATAAATAAATTGGATTCCGCAGCAACTGTAGAAGTTGCCATGGATTCAAAG
>JAPLBI010000004.1 GCA_026392815.1 Actinomycetota bacterium | reverse complement strand
CAATGGTTGTTTATCGAACTTCACAAGCGCGGACTTGCTTACCGTAAAGATAGCGCCGTTAACTGGTGTCCAGGCTGTCAGACAGTTCTTGCCAACGAGCAAGTTGTTGCCGGCCTTTGCGAACGTTGCGATACTGCAGTAACTAAGAAGAAGTTAAATCAGTGGTATTTCAAGATCACTGATTACGCCGATCGCTTGCTCGATGATATGAAAGAGCTCGAAGGTAAGTGGCCAGATAAAGTCCTTACGATGCAGCGCAACTGGATCGGTCGCTCACAAGGCGCCAACGTTAACTTCGTTATCGAAGGGCGCACTGAACCAGTAACGATCTACACAACTCGCCCAGATACTTTGTACGGCGCAACCTTTATGGTCGTTGCTGTTGACTCTGAGCTCGCGGCAGAACTTGCTAGCGGCACACCTGCTGAAGGTGAATTTAAAACTTACCTCGAATCTGTAAAGGCCGCCTCGGATATCGATCGTTTAGCAACAGATCGCCCGAAGAGCGGTGTCTTCTTGCAGCGCTATGCGATCAACCCAGTAAACGGTGAGAAGTTACCGATCTGGGCATCTGATTATGTTTTAGCTGATTACGGAACCGGTGCGATCATGGCCGTTCCAGCACACGATCAACGCGACTTAGATTTTGCCCGCGCTATGAAACTTCCAGTGCGCGTTGTTGTGCAGAGCGATGAAGAAGATCCAAGCGTTTCAGGCGTTGCCACAACTGGCGATGGCAAGATGATTAATTCAGGCTCACTTGATGGGCTTAATAAAGTAGATGCGATAACTGCAATAAATAAGCAATTAGAAGCAGATGGACTTGGAAAATCTGCACGTAACTACCGTCTGCGCGATTGGCTCGTTTCACGCCAGCGTTACTGGGGCACGCCTATTCCAATCGTTCACTGCCAAAAGTGTGGCGAAGTTCCGGTTCCAGCAGATCAACTGCCACTTACTCTTCCTGACGCGAAAGGTCTTGACCTAAAGCCAAAGGGGCAATCACCACTTGCTGCAGCAACTGATTGGGTAAATACCTCTTGTCCAAAGTGCGGCGCAGCAGCACTTCGCGATACCGACACAATGGATACCTTTGTAGATTCCTCTTGGTACTTCCTGCGTTATCCATCTTCAACTAACCACAACGAACCATTCTCACGCGCAGATATCGATACTTGGTTGCCGGTTGATCAATACGTTGGCGGCGTTACTCACGCGATCCTGCACCTGCTTTATTCGCGCTTCTTCACAAAAGTCACCGAACCATGTACCCGCCTGCTAAATCAAGGCATGGTTGTTATGGATGGCTCTGCGATGTCGAAAGCGCGTGGCAACTTGGTTCGTCTCTCGGATGAACTCGAAAACCATGGCGTCGATGCAATTCGTTTATCAATGGTCTTCTCAGGCCCACCTGAAGATGATGTCGATTGGTCTGATGTTTCACCATCTGGTTCGGTTAAATTCTTAAGTCGCGCTTGGCGTTTATCAGGTGATGTAACTTCAAAGCCAGGCGTTGACTTCGCAACTGGAGATATTGCACTTCGTAAAGCAACTCATAAAGCCTTGCACGATGCTGCATTCGCCGTTGAATCCTTCCGCTTTAACGTTGCCATCGCTCGCGTTATGGAGTTAGTAAATGCAACGCGTAAGACGATTGATTCAGGTCCAGGGGCGGCAGATCCTGCAGTTCGTGAAGCTGTTGAAGCAATCGCGATCATGCTCTCACTTGTTGCCCCATTTACATCTGAAGAGATGTGGGAGCGCCTAGGCCATAAGCCAGCGATTGCAACTGCCGGCTGGCCAGTTGTGGATGAAAAGCTCTTGGTTGCAGATGTGGTTGAAGCCGTTATCCAGATCAATGGCAAGATCAAAGAGCGCATCGAAGTTCCACCAACTATTACCGATGCCGAGATCGAAGCGCTGGCTCTGGCTCACCCAACAATTGCCGCTGAGTTAAACGGTGCAACGCCAAAGAAAGTTATTGCGCGCGCGCCAAAGATCGTCAATATCGTTCTTTAGATCGTTATTTAGCCACAGCCCAATTAACTTCTTGAGGGCGAAAAGTTAAAGCCCTGCACAATCTGGGCCATGAATTCCATACTTGAAAACTTTCGCTCCTGGTGGAGCCATATCTCCTTCACCTCGCCCCAGAAACGCTCACTGCTCGCGCTTTCTGCAATTGTTGTTGCAACATCTGCCTTCTTTGTTGTTCGCGGTACTTCGCAAGAAATTGAAGTCGTTGCACCTGAATTAACAATGGTCGAAAGCATTGCGCAGGTAACTGTCGATGTTGCAGGCGCCGTTGTAAATCCTGGCGTTTACTCACTGCCAATTAATTCGCGAGTAATTGATGCTATAAAAGCCGCTGGAGACACAGTAAAGGGCGCTGATGTTTCAGATATAAATCTGGCGCGCATCATTAAAGATGGCGAACAGGTTTACATATATCCGCCACAGAAAGGCGGTAGCGCTGCGCGCATTTCACCACAGCGCGCCGAGGCGAAGGTAACCGGCCCAATTTCGCTAAATCGTGCCAGCGCAAAAGAGCTTGAATCACTTGATGGAATCGGTCCAGTACTTGCCGCGCGCATCATTGCTTATCGCAAAATAAATGGGCCGTTCTTAACAGTTGAAGATCTCTTAAAGGTCTCGGGCATAGGCACTGCAAAGTATGGACAATTTAAAGAGAAGTTACGCGTCTAATTGATTACCGCGCCTTAGCTTTAGGAGGCGCGGTTTGGGTTGGTGCACTTACCCAAAGTTGGATGGCGCCGTGGCGAATTTCTCTCGGCGCCATCTGCTTTGTTCTGTTGGCAATTTCACAGAAGAAGCGGCGAGTAATCGTTCTGGTGATTGCCCTGACATTGGGTTCAGTTGTTATGTCGATGCGCCAGCAGAGTCTGGAATCGAGCGCGGTTGCAAATTACTTTCAAAGCACCGTTGAAGTAAGAGCGCTAATAACTACTGATCCGCAGCGCACAGCAAAGCGGGTAAGCGGACAGAACTTCTTGCCACCGAGTTATAGCTTTCTGGCATCGCTACGGCAGATTGATAGCGGCAACGAAAAGTTCAATCTGCGAACTCCGGTGCGGATTATTACTTCCGATAAGAGAGTGGTGGGCCTGCTTCCAGGTCAGTGGATTTCTTTGAGTGCCAGCGTTTTAGAAAGTAAAGAGGCGCGCACTGGTGCTTTGCTAATTTCTCGTGGACCAATCACTGCAGCTACGCAAGCTAGTTCGTGGGCGAAATCTTTAGCGGCGATTCGTTTAGGGCTTCGCAACGCAAGTGGTTCAGGAGATGGCGCATCTCTTATCCCCGGAATGGTTCTGGGGGATACCTCACTACAGAGCGATCAATTTAAAAGTGATATGCGCAGATCTGGGTTAACACATCTAGTTGCGGTAAGTGGCGCCAACTTTGCAATCGTTTCGGCATTTGTCTTGTGGTGCATGCAATTTCTCTTTCGCAGTATGCGCTTTCGCATCATCGCCACCGCTATCGCTCTCATTTGCTTTATCGCGCTGGTTCGTCCATCACCATCTGTTCTGCGCGCGGCCGCTATGGCTGCGGTCTTACTTATCTCTTACGGAACCAGGCGCGGTGCTGACTCATTGCCCGCGTTGGGATTTGCGATTGCACTTGTTGTAGTTGGCGATCCCTGGCAGGCGCGTGAACCAGGTTTTGCGCTCTCAGTTCTGGCAACTGCAGGTCTGCTGCTCTATGCCCCGCGGGTTACCAATTTCTTCGCACGCGGTGTGCCGAAGTTATTGGCACAAGCTGCTGCGCCACCAATTGCAGCAATGGTCTTCTGCGCACCTGTAATCGTTGCTTTATCGGGTTTTCTTTCGCCCGCATCGTTATTTGCAAATTTATTTGCCGCACCTGCTGTTGCACCGATAACTATCACCGGCTTTATCGCAGCCCTAATTTCACCACTCTTTCCGCAACTTTCTACACTGCTAATTACCTGCATCAAACCGCTAGCGATCTGGATCGCCTGGGTTGCCGATTGGGCCGCTGGTTATCGAGTCTTAACTCTGCAGAAAGGTTTGATTGGCTTTCTAGTTATTGCCGTTGTTATTGCCCTCTTCTTGCTTGCGCCAAAGCGGTTGGTTGTAACCGTTGTTATCTTGGTGCTGAGCCTTTCTTATCTGCAACGTTGATTGGCAGGTTGCCAATTGCGATATCGGACAAGGCGATGGCGCGGCAATTAACTTAGGCAACCATCGCGCAATTGTTATTGATACCGGGCCAGATCCGGAAGTGATTGATCGTTGTTTAAAACAACTCGGTGTTCGCGAGATTCCACTTTTGATAATTACTCATGGCCATGCAGATCACATCGCAGGTTGGCCAGGTGTAACCAAGGGGCGCAAGATTGGCCAAACTTGGTATCAAAATGTAAAACGTGGTGCGCGTGCGCAATTGCAAAGCACGCAAGGCCCAGTAGATATTGAAGTCTTATGGCCCGATTCCGGAAGTTACGATCCCAATAACTCAAGTATCGCGGTACGAATCACAACTAAGGATTACTCACTCTTTGCAGGTGGCGATATGGAGCCTTTATCGCAGAGTTTGATCGCATCGACTACGCGCGAAGTAGATATCTATAAAGTCTGCCATCACGGTTCGGCGTATCAAGATGAGATCTTCACCAAGGCGCTCTCACCACAAGTTGCGATGATTAGCGTTGGCGCAGGAAATAGTTATGGCCATCCGGCGCCTGCAACCCTTGAACTATTGGCGCAGACAGGCGCTAAAGTACTGCGTACCGACAGAGATGGCGCGATCGCAATTAGCGCCCGTAACCATCGCCTTAAGGTACGAACCAGCAGATCGAAGTTAACCTTTCTCCGCTGGGAGTGATTTTCTAGAAAGTTTTTAGAAGAAAAGGAGCCGCGCGATGAACGATTTCTATCTCATCCTGGGCTCTGAAGCAGCGCTTGCCGATCGCGCGCTTACAAAAATCTCGGCGCAGCTAAAAGAGGAGAAAGCAGAAG
>JAPLBI010000062.1 GCA_026392815.1 Actinomycetota bacterium | reverse complement strand
CCGGTACCGGTACGGCGCTCGGTGTTATTAAAGAGATGCATAAGCGTGGCTTTGTTAAAGAGGTTTACGCAGATGAAACTCGTCCGTTACTTCAAGGCTCACGTTTGACCGCATGGGAGTTAATGAAATCCGATATCCCTTATCGCATCGAACCAGATGGCGCGGCAGCGATGGCGATCTTGAGCGGTCGTATCGATGCTGCTCTAATTGGGGCAGATCGAATTGCTAAAAACGGTGATTCTGCAAACAAGATTGGTTCGCTAAGCGTGGCACTTGCTTGTCACGCTGCGGGAATTCCATTTCTCGTGGTTGCGCCAGAATCAACAGTTGATCGCAGCATTAAAACCGGAAGTGAAATACATATTGAGATACGTGGAGATGAAGAGTTAACCCATTTCAAGGGAATCCAAGTCGCACCAATTGGAGCCAAGACCTTTAATCCAGCTTTTGATGTAACACCAGCAAAGTACATAAGTGCAGTCATAACCGAGAAACAATCCTACGAAATAGCAGAAGGCCAAACACTATGAGTGATCTAAAGCCATTACACGACCTAGTCGCACGTTCACAGAAGATCGGTGCCGACCAATCGATGGTTGTTTACGGTGGTGGAAACACATCCAGTAAAGGTGAAGTTAAAGACCATCTCGGCAGACTTAAGAAAGTTCTCTGGGTTAAAGGATCTGGCGCAGATATGCAGTACGCGATCGACCGCGATTACCCAGCGCTTTACCTTGAAGAGCTACTGGCGCTACGCGATTTTGACGCTTTAGATGATGACACGATGGTTGATTATGTAACTCGGGCGCTGGTCGATCCAACTTCACGCCGTCCATCCATCGAAACACTTTTACATGGTTTTCTTCCCGCTAAACATATTGATCACGTGCATGCTGATGCGATCTGTGCGCTGACCAATCATCCGCAAGGAGAAAAAGCAGTTCGCGAAGCGCTCGGTGAAGAATTCGCATATGTCGATTGGATTCGTCCTGGCTTTGAACTTTCGAAGTTAGTTGGCGGTTTAGGCGATTACGCCGGTGTAGTTCTTGCTCATCACGGGCTAGTTGTTTGGGATGAAGATTCAGATCGTTGTTACCAAAAGACACTAGATGCAGTTGCTTTAGCCGATAAATACTTGGATTCACTCAATAAACGACCAGCGGCGAACTTTCAACATCAAGACCTGCCTGATGAAGAGTTAAAAGACTTACTTCTAAAGTTGCGCGGAACTCTTGGTAAGAAACAGTTACTTCGAACAGATACTCGTTTAGCCGAAATTGCATCACGTCCAGATCTGAAGAAGGTCTTGGCTCTAGGTGCATCTAGCGCAGACCATATGTTGCGCATCCGCCCTAAGTCAGCAACAGTGACGTTGGAAGATACCGAGACCGGAATCAATGAATTCCGCGAGAACTACAGCGCATATTTTGAAGCGAATAAGTCATTACTACCTGCTGGTTATTCAAGCCACGGAAATGATCCACGCGTAATTCTTGTTCCAGGCGTAGGTGCGGTTACTGCTGCAACAACAATTAAAGAGAATGTGATGATGGCAGATATTGCCTCACATACTCACAAAGTTGAAGCACGAGTCATCGATGTATTTGGCGATGGAGACACAATCTCTGACGCGGAAATCTTTGGTTTTGATTACTGGCCAATGGAGTTGTTTAAGTTAAAGAACAAGCCAACCCCCGCACAACTAGATGGACACATCATTATCGTTACAGGTGCCGGCAGCGGCATTGGACGAGGTGTTGCTCTTGAACTCGGAAAACGTGGGGCGCATGTAGTCCTTGCAGATATCGAAGAAAAAGGACTTCTAGAAGTCGAAAAAGAGTTTGCCGAGAATAAATGTAATCCGCCGCTATTGGTATTGGGTGATCAGTCAAAGGAAGCAGATGTTCAGGCAACAGTTACAAAAACCATTAAACACTTCGGTGGACTTGATGGCGCTGTAATTAATGCTGGTATTGGTATCAGCGACAAACTTGAAGACTTGGATGTTGAAAAATGGCGCCGTGGTTTAGATATAAATCTTTCTAGCGCCTTTATGTTGACTAAAGAAGCGATGAAGGTAATGCGCAAACAGAAGATGGGCGGCTCGATCGTTTACATCGCGAGCAAGAACGCATTTGCACCAGGCGCAGGATTTGGTGGTTATTCAGTTAGCAAGGCTGGAATGTTGCAGTTGATGCGCATCGCAGCTCTTGAAGGTGGAAACGCTGGAATTCGCTTCAACGGAATTAACCCTGACGCAGTCTTCGATAACAGCAAATTGTGGGAGGGCGGTATTCGCGAACAACGTGCAGCTGCACATGGTGTGAAACCAGAGGAACTTGAGGACTTCTATGCCGCTCGAAATCTGCTAAATGCACGCGTAAGAAGCCTAGATGTGGCACGTGCCGCAGCATTCTTCTTAAGTGATGAATCTTCACGCACAACAGGAAGCGTTATCGCCGTCGATGGTGGTGTTGCGGCCGCATTTCCTAGGTAGATAATTGCCCATGGCAAATGGGGAGGCGCTTACAGTGGATCGTATCTTCGTAACCTTTAAATTCACTGGCGAAGACCCAAAGTCGTTGGCTGATGTAATTCGTGCAGAACAGACGATCGAATTTCCCTACGAATTAGCGCCTAGTTGGATTCAGGAAGAAGTAGTTGGAAAGGTTGAGGAGATCTCATCCTCAGATAAAACCAGCCACTTAATTACTATTTCTTATAACCCAGATGTAACTGGCGGAGAGTTAAACCAGTTTCTTAACGTGCTCTGGGGAAATGTTTCGCTATTCCCTAATGTAAAGATTGTTGATTTAAAACTGCCTGATTCTTTCCTCGCGAAATTTAGCGGACCACGATTTGGTATTAGCGGATTGCGTAAATTACTTGGCGCAGAAACCCGCCCCCTGGTTTCAACTGCACTAAAGCCGATGGGATCCGATGCGCAAACACTTGCAGAAATGGCTCGCACCTTAGCTTTAGCAGGATTCGATTTAATTAAGGACGATCACAGCCTGGCCAATCAACCATGGGCCACTTGGAAAGATCGAGTTACTCTAATTTCACGCGCGGTAAAAGAAGCCAATGAAGTTACTGGCGGGAAATCTGTTTATGCACCGAGCCTCAATCTCCCATTTGATCAGATAGTTGACGCTGCACACACTGCAAAAGATTTAGGCGCTGGCGCACTTTTAATTCTTCCTGGCATAACTGGCTTTGATTCGCTACGAAAAATTGCATCCGATGGATCGATCGCACTTCCTATTCAGGGACACCCTGCCATGTTGGGATCACTAATAACCTCTAAAGCAGAGGGAATTTCACACGGAATTGTCTTGGGAACTTTGATGAGACTTGCAGGGGCTGACATCACGATCTTCCCAAATATCGGTGGACGTTTCGCCTTTTCCAACGAACATTGTCTAGATATAACAGAGCGTTCACGTGAAAAACTTGGCAAGTTAAACCCAATGTTTGTCGCTCCTGCAGGTGGAATGAATTTAGAGCGAATTCCAGAGATGATAAAGATGTATGGCAATGACAGCGCGCTACTGATTGGTGGAGCGCTTTCGCGCGGAAACCTTGCAGATAACGCGGCTCGCATGTGCGAATTGGTATTGTCTGCACCTTATCTATCCGCATCTCACTTCATAAATCTGTTCGCGAAGGCTTCGGGCAGATAGTCGGAACCGCCATTGGCGCAACCGTTGCTTTAATCAATGTTTCTATCTTTGATTTTGGCTTTATCGCGGTTGGTTTAACAGTTATCTTCTGCGCAGTTGTTGCGCGCGCCCTTCACTTAGGTGAAGTGGCATCTGTAAATGTCCCGGTTACCGCACTTATCGTTATCGGCCCTGGAATCAGCGGTACAACAGCGGCGCACCGTCTCGGATCTACTCTAATTGGTGCAGCCATTGCGATCTTGTTCTCGTATTTCTCTCACGCCAAGACACCAGTTGGTCGCGCAATTGATCAGATCACAGATGTAAGTACAAAGGCTGCAGAACTGTTAGCCAAAATGGCTGAAGGCGTTGCCGCTGGTTACACCCAGAAGGAAGCAGGTAATTGGTTAGCTAAAGCAAGGTTGTTAATGGAAGCAGTCCCTGCGATCCGTGCACAATCAGTGGAAGCGCGCGGACATGCCAGATGGTTTCCAACAGCAGAGAAAGATGTAGCTGAAGAAGTTTATGTTCAAGGTATCGCCATCGAGCACACTCTCGTTCAGGTGCGCACAATTGCTAGAACTCTCTTTGACTCAGCCGTCAGCGGTGGTATCGCAGATTCCACCAAGAAGCAGATCGCAGTTGCGCTATCTGCGGCAAGTTATGCCATTACATCTAAGATAGATGATGAAGAAGACTTTGAAACTACAACCACGGCAACTGATGATGCGCGCGAAGCCGGTGCCGCACTTGCCGAATCACTAATTGAAGATGCAAAAGATGCTGACCTTAAAAATTAATAAGCGCATAACTAAGCGTTTTAAGAAGATTTTCCGTAAGTATTTCTAACGCTAGAATTTGATATCGGCTACAAGGGAGAAGTAAATGTGTTCACGTGTTGTATGCAAGAAGTGCAGTAAATACACCTGGTCAGGTTGCGGCGAACATATTGAAGAAGCGCTTCAAGGAGTGCCTGCCGACCAACGCTGTACCTGCGGTAACTAATGAAAGCTATCCAGATAACTAAATTTGGCGGACCGGAAGTACTCGAACTCGTTGAATTGGCTGATCCTCAGCCAAGTGAAAACGAAGAGTTAATCGATGTCTCTTGTATCGGAATCAACTATGCCGATACCCACCAAACTGAGAATTCATATCTTTCTAAGCAAGAGCTGCCGTTAATTCCTGGCCTAGAAGTTGTCGGCAAGACCCAATCTGGTCGCCGCGTTCTAGCAAGTGTTAGCACCGGGGGATATGCACAGAAAGCGCTGGCACATAAAGCGATGTGTGTTGATATTCCAGAAAGTGTTTCTGATGCGCAAGCCGTTGCAATGCTTGTTCAGGGAACAACTGCTTGGCATATCTTGAAAACCATGGCGCATGTGAAGCAGGGCGAAACCGTTGTTGTTCAAGCTGCAGCCGGTGGCGTTGGTTCTCTGGCAATTCAACTAGCCAAGATGTGGGGCGCAAAAGTTATTGCAGTTACATCAACTGCAGAAAAGAATGAACTTGCTAAATCATTGGGCGCAGATGAAGTTGTTGATGCAAATTCAACCGATCTTGCTGCTGCGATGATGGCGGCAAATGGTGGAAAGAAAGTAGATATTGTTTTAGAAATGGTTGGCGGGAAAACTTTCGATGCCAGCCTTGAAGCACTTGCACCATTTGGTCGATTGATTACCTATGGAATGGCATCGCGAACTGCGCCAACTCCAATTCATTCGGGTGCGTTAATGGGTGGAACAAAAACTGTTGCAGGTTTCTGGTTGGCGCATTGCTTTGGAAAGAAAGAGTTGCTCGGCGATGTTTTGGTCGAGCTATTTGCTTTGATTTCATCTGGTGCGCTAAAGCCAGTTATCGGTGCAACTTATGGATTATCTGAGGCAAAAACGGCTCATCAAGCGATGCTGGCTCGGGCCACAATCGGCAAAGTCACGCTTGATCCTGCTCGCTAATTTTTAACTTTCCCTGCACCTGTCGTACACTCACACCTCTACCTATTGCCCCCCTAGCTCAGTCGGTAGAGCGTTTCCATGGTAAGGAAAAGGTCACCGGTTCGATTCCGGTGGGGGGCTCGAAAGTGCACAACCCTTGGCGGGGTAGCTCAGCTTGGTAGAGCAAGCGGCTCATAATCGCTGTGTCGTGGGTTCAAATCCCGCCTCCGCTACTAGTTCGACCAGAAGTTGGCAGTTAAATAAGCGTGAATTTCGCGCAACGAGATCGCTCAGGTAACCTAAGCGCCTCGTAACAAGCAGGTACCAAAACGGTACTCAACGATAGAAGGAGCAAGACCATGGCAAGCAAGAGC
>JAPLBI010000178.1 GCA_026392815.1 Actinomycetota bacterium | reverse complement strand
TGCCGTCTTCATCGGTCAAAGCACGCATTGCAGAGATCCTTCAAAAGGAGGGTTTCATCGCAGGCTTCCGCGTTGAATCAGCAACAAACGGTGTTGGCAAGGACCTAGTTCTTGACCTCAAGTTCGGTGCAAACCGCGAGCGTTCAATCGCCGGTCTTCGCCGCGTAAGCAAGCCAGGACTTCGCGTTTACGCAAAGTCAACTGCTCTACCAAAAGTACTTGGTGGACTCGGCGTTGCAATCATTTCAACTTCATCTGGATTGCTTACTGATAAGCAAGCCAACAAACAGGGTGTAGGCGGAGAAGTTCTCGCCTACGTATGGTGATCGAATATGTCACGTATCGGTCGTATGCCAATCACGCTTCCTGCTGGCGTTGAAGTAACAATCGCAGGTCAGAACGTTTCAGTTAAGGGACCAAAGGGTTCACTTTCACTAAACGTCGCTGAACCAATTCAAGTTTCACAAGCAGATGGTGTTATCACCGTTGCTCGTCCAAATGAAGAGCGCGTTACACGTTCACTTCATGGCCTATCACGCACATTGGTATCAAATATGGTCACCGGCGTAACAACTGGTTACTCACTAACTATCGACATCGTCGGTGTTGGTTACCGTGTTGCTGAAAAGGGTAAGGATCTCGAATTCTTGCTCGGATATAGCCACCCAGTTCCATTCCTAGCTCCAGAAGGAATTTCTTACAAGGTTGAATCTCCAACTAAGTTGCATATCACCGGAATTGATAAGCAACTCGTTGGTGAAGTAGCAGCCAAGATTAAGAAACTGCGTAAAGCAGATCCTTATAAGGGCAAGGGCCTACGTTTGGCAGGCGAAGTTGTTCGCCGTAAGCAAGGAAAGACAGGTAAGAAGTAATTGCAATCGGTGTAAAAGTCCGCAAGGGGTCAGCTACTAATGCTCGCGCCCGTCGTCACTTCCGCGTCCGCAAGAAGGTCTCTGGCACTCCTGCGCGTCCACGTCTAGTCGTTTCTCGCTCTGCGCGTCACCTCTTCGTACAGATCATTGATGACACACAAGGTAAGACTTTGGCTTACGCATCAACAATGGAAGAAGCCTTCCGCAAGTCAACTGGCGATAAGACTGCAAAGTCTCGCGAGATTGGCGCGTTGATCGCAAAGCGTGGAAAGGATGCCGGTATCTCTACCGTTGTATTCGACCGCGCAGGAAACAAGTACACAGGTCGTATCGCAGCACTTGCTGATAGTGCACGAGAGAACGGATTGGAGTTCTAATGGCTGAAAATCCAACAACCTCAACTGCACCCGGCAACGCTGCAGATAACAAGGGCCGTGGCCGCGGAAATGGCGAACGCCGTGAACGCCGCGACGATCGTGAAAAGGACAAGTCTCCATACATGGAGCGCGTTGTCTTTATCAACCGTGTATCTAAAGTTGTTAAGGGTGGACGTCGTTTCTCATTCACCGCACTAGTAGTTGTCGGCGACGGCAATGGCACAGTCGGTATTGGTTACGGAAAGTCTAAGGAAGTTCCACAAGCGATCGCTAAGGCAAAGAAGTCATTCTTCGTAGTTCCACGCGTTCAAGGAACTGTTCCTCACCCAGTACAAGGTGAAACAGCAGCTGGCGTAGTTCTTCTTCGCCCAGCAAGCCCAGGTACCGGAGTTATTGCCGGTGGTCCTGTTCGTGCAGTACTCGAATGTGCTGGCATCTCAGATGTATTGACCAAGTCACTCGGATCTAACAATGCAATCAACATGGTTCACGCCACTGTTGCAGCTTTGAAGATGCTTGAGTCACCAGCAGCAATCGCTGCTCGTCGTGGTCTTCCACTTGAAGATGTTGCACCTGCAGCAATTATCCGCGCTTCACAGATGACAGTTGGTGCCTAATGCCACGTTTAAAAGTAACTCAAATTAAATCTAAGGTCGGTAACAAGCCTGAGATTCGCGAGACCTTGCGTTCACTTGGTCTAAAGCGCATCAACGATGTTGTCGTCAAAGAAGATCGTCCAGAAATTCGTGGCATGGTGTACGCAGCACGCCACTTGATCAAGGTTGAGGAGGTCGAATAAAGATGACGCTAAAACTTCATCACCTTCGTCCAGCCCCAGGTGCCAAGAAAGCTAAGACTCGTCAGGGTCGCGGTGAAGCATCAAAGGGTAAGACCGCCGGTCGCGGTGGCAAGGGAACACATGCACGTAACACTGTTCGCCCAGGTTTTGAGGGTGGCCAGCTTCCGTTGGTTATGCGTTTACCTAAGCTTCGCGGCTTTAAGAACCCAGCACGTATTGAGTACCAGGCAGTTAACGTTGCAACAATTAACGATCTCTTCCCTAAGGGTGGAGATATCACTGTTGCAGATCTAATTGCAAAGGGCGCAGTACGCGATAGCTTGCCTGTAAAGGTTCTTGGCAATGGCGATATCGCCGTCAAGGTATCTGTAACAGCACATGCATTCTCAGCATCAGCAGTTGAAAAGATTGCTGCCGCTGGTGGGTCAACCAAGGTTTTATAAGGTTTTTGACAAAACACTTAACTGTTTTAATTGATTTGATAGAGGGAGAAGATTGATGCTTTCAGCATTTGGAATGGCTTTTAAGACACCAGATCTGCGCAAGAAGATCTTCTTCACTCTTTCAATCATGGCTCTGTTCCGCTTCGGTTCAGTCGTCCCAACTCCTGGCGTTTCATACACAGCAGTTCAGACATGTCTTGACCAAGTTCAAACAGGTGGCCTCTTTGGTTTGATCAACTTGTTCTCAGGTGGAGCGCTAATTCAGCTCTCTGTCTTTGCACTTGGCATTATGCCTTACATCACCAGCTCGATCATTATTCAACTTCTTACAGTTGTTATTCCACGCTTTGAAACTCTTAAGAAAGAGGGACAATCTGGAACTGCGAAGTTAACTCAATACACCCGTTATCTAACAATCGGTTTAGCAGTACTTCAATCAACAGGTTTGGTTGCAGTTGCTCGTACACCAGGTCGTTTGATCTCAGGCTGTAACGAAGCGATCATTCCTGATACTTCATGGCAGCGCATCGCAACGATGATCATCGTTATGACAGCCGGAACATCTGTAATCATGTGGCTCGGAGAGCTCATCACTGATCGCGGTATCGGTAACGGTATGTCGATCTTGATCTTCACATCTATCGCAGCAAGCTTCCCTGGACAACTCTGGAGCATCCGCGTTCAAAAGGGTCTCTTCGCATTTATCGTTGTTTTAGCGGTTGGTATTGCAGTTGTTGCAGCGGTTGTATTCGTTGAGCAAGCGCAACGTCGAATTCCTGTGCAGTACGCAAAGCGCATGGTTGGTCGTCAGGCTTACGGCGGAACAAGCACTTATATTCCAATCAAGGTAAATCAGGCTGGCGTTATCCCGGTTATCTTCGCTTCTTCACTTCTCTACATCCCATCTTTGATCGTTAACTTCACCAATAGCCAAGCGGCTTGGGCGGTATGGGTTTCTCGTAACCTCGTAAATGGCGATAACGTCTTTTATGTAACTGCTTATTCCGCTTTGATTATCTTCTTCACCTACTTCTATGTAGCAATTACCTTTAATCCAGATGAAGTTGCAGACAATATGAAGAAGTACGGCGGATTTATTCCAGGCATCCGTGCCGGTCGCCCAACTTCTGAATACTTGCAATACGTTCTCTCACGTATTACAGCGCCAGGTGCGCTCTATCTTGCACTCGTTGCGATTATTCCTATTGGTGCACTTATCGTCTTCGGTGCAACTCAGAACTTCCCATTCGGCGGAACTGCGATCCTGATCGTTGTCGGTGTTGGTCTTGATACTGCAAAGCAGATCGAAAGCCAGTTGCAACAGCGTTCATATGAGGGGTTCTTGCGCTAATGCGTTTAATCCTGGTTGGACCACCAGGTGCTGGTAAAGGAACACAAGCTCAATTCCTATCTGCGCACTATTCAATTCCGCATATTTCAACTGGCGATATCTTCCGCGCTAATTTGAAAGCCGGAACTGAACTAGGAAACCAAGCGAAAGCATTTATGGATCGCGGCGAACTAGTTCCAGATTCAGTCACCAACGATATGGTCAAAGATCGTCTAACTCATGACGATGTTGCCAATGGTTTTCTTCTAGATGGCTACCCACGCAATGTTGCGCAGGCTGAAGTACTTCGCGCATTTCTTGCAGAAGCCAAGACTCCGCTGCAAGCAGCACTTGAACTTGCTATCGCATCTGATGAAATCATCAAGCGTCTATCTTCTCGTCGCACCTGCCGGGGATGCGGTGCATCCAATGAAGCAGGAGCGACCAACTGTTCTTCCTGCAGTGGAAGCGATCTCTACCAACGCGAAGACGATAAAGAAGAAGTAATTGCTCGTCGCCTTGAGGTTTATGAAGAGCAGACCGCGCCAATTATCTCTTTCTACCGCTCTGAAGGTTTATTGATCACTATCCCAGCAGTCGGAACCGTTGCTGAAATCACCGAGCATGCGATTACCGCGCTCGGTCGCCTATCCTGATAAAAGATTTTATATAAAGTACATTCATGGCAGTACTTTTATGGCGATCCAGATAAAAACCCTTGATCAGTTAAAGGTAATGCGCCGTGCCGGTTTAGTCGTCGCCGAAATTCACCAAGCGATACGCGCTGCGATTAAGCCAGGAATGACAACTAGCGCACTCGATGCAGTTGCAGCAGCCTGCATTAAGAGAAACGGTGCAACTCCCAACTTTCTCAACTATCACGGCTTTCCCGCATCAATCTGTGTTTCGATAAATGAAGAAATCGTCCATGGAATACCTGGGGATCGCCTTATCAACGATGGTGATTTAGTTTCCGTAGATTGCGGCGCCATTATTGATGGTTGGCATGGAGATGCCGCATTCTCTGTCGGCGTAGGCACCGTTGATATACAAGACCAAAAACTTATGGATGTATGTGAAGAATCAATGTGGCGCGGAATTGCCGCTGGTAAATTAGGTGCGCACCTTACTGATATCAGCGCAGCAATTGAAAAATATATTGATTCGCAAGGGAAGTACGGAATTCTGCAAGAGTACGGTGGCCACGGCATCGGTACTGAGATGCATCAAGAGCCACATGTTTTAAACTTTGGTAAGGGCGGCAACGGTCCCGAGTTAATTATCGGAATGGCACTTGCCATTGAGCCGATGATTACTCGCGGAACTCATAAGACAAAAGTTTTAGGTGATGACTGGACAGTTATCTCACAAGATAAATCGCGAGGTGCCCACTTCGAGCATTCATTTGCACTTCTGCCAGATGGAAAGCCATTTGTTTTAACAGCCGCTGACGGGGGACGGGCAAAACTTGCCTCTCTCGGCGTTGCAGTTTCCGACCTTCTCCCCTAACGCTCAAGGGTCTAAAAGAAGTGTCTGACCTCACAAATTAGTATTAAAACGTTACCTAAATCCCTTTACCTGACTAGGTAGTAACGCATAACCTTTCTCAAACCCCATCCCTCGTGGGCATACTCTTAAAGGAGAGTTTTGATGTTAAAAAAGAAATTTGCAGGTGCACTAGTTGCATCATTGACGCTTTCA
The DNA here is from genome assembly GCA_026392815.1 of Actinomycetota bacterium. GTDB lineage: Bacteria > Actinomycetota > Actinomycetes > Nanopelagicales > Nanopelagicaceae > Planktophila. The sequence goes on along the minus strand of JAPLBI010000178.1, from coordinate 5,589 downwards.
ATGGTCGCAACTGTTGCTCCAACAGCAACTGCTGCACCGAAAGCTCCAGCAATTGCAGTGGCTGGCGATGATTGCGTTAAGGCAGATCGCGTAGCAAAGGGTCGCGGAGTCGAAGGCTCTGACCTAACATGTTTAGTAGTGTCAACTGGAACCCTGAAGGGCAAGTTGAAGTGGTGGTATAAAGATGTAACTCCACTTTCAAAGCTTGAATGGGTTGCTTCATCTGGCGTTGGTGGCGGTTACGGCACCACTGCAATCGCATTTGCTGATGCTATGAAGGCAGAAGGCATGCTTAGCGATTACACAGTTTCATACAAGTCTGGTGGATCCGGAACTGTTGGCCTTGGATACTTCCAGGATCAAAAGTCAAAGGATGTTGCATTTATTACCGGTTTTGCGATGGTTGCAGGCGTAGCTTCAACTAAGTCAAAGCTTGTTCAAGCAGATTCAAAGGCGATCTCAGGGCTGATGCGCGAATATGAAGCGATCGTTGTCCCTACATCTTCTAAGTACAAGACAATTAATCAACTACTAGAAGATATCGTTGCAAATCCTAAGCTTGCAATCGCAGGTGGATCTAAGGGAACTGTTGACCATGTATTCATGGGTCTTCTAGTTGAAAAGGCTGGCGGAAAAGCCACAGCAATGAACTACGTTCCATACGCTGGTGGTGGAGAAGTTACAACTTCAGTACTCAGCGGACAGACAGTTGCTGGCGTTTCAGGTACATCTGAATTCGCTTCATTCGTTAAGGCCGGAAAGCTTCGCGTTCTCGCACTTTCATCACCAAAGCGTTTGAAGTCAATCAAGGGTCAAACTTTGACTGCTCAAGGCATCAACTTCGTATTCGGTAACTGGCGTGGAGTTCTTGCTCCAGCAACACTTACTGAAGCAGAGCGCGTTAACTGGCTTAAGGTTGTTGACGTAACTCGCGCTGGCGATGCCTGGAAGGCAACTTTGGTTGCTAAGGATTGGCAGAATCAGTCTGACTACGGCAAGGATTTCGAAGCATTCCTTGCTTCACAAAAGAAGGACATCACAGCCACACTAGTTTCACTCGGTTTGGCATAAGTCCTTTTGAAATCTAAGAAGATTGGGGGAGAGCTTGCTTTTGCAGGCTCTCTCCTAATTCTTGGACTGGTCGTTCTCTACGATACTTCTAAGATGTTAGTTCCACCGGGTTCTGGAACCGTTGGTCCACAGGTTTTCCCTTACCTCGTTAGCGGTTTTGTCATCTTCATTTCCCTTGGTTTATTTGTACAAATTTTCCGCGGAAACCTCGGGATTCCTGAAGGAACCGAGTTTGGCGAAGTAGTAGAAAAAACAGATTTTAAATCTTTAGCCATGGTCGCTGGCTCAATGTTGACCTACCCACTTTTAATTGAGCGCGCAGGATTTATCATCGCATCCTCCGTCGTTTTCTTCGGTGTTGCCTTTGCATACGGTGCAAAAAACCTTCTTAAAAATTTAGCTATCTCTGTAATTTTTTCTCTAATTGTTTACTTCGCATTCTCTAAAGGGTTAAACGTCAGCCTTCCAGCAGGAATTCTGGGGGTCTTTGAATGAGTAGTTTTAACTCACTTATGGAGGGTTTTGCCTCAGCCCTTACCTTAAACAATCTTCTCTTCGGTCTGATCGGAACAATTCTTGGAACGCTAGTCGGTGTTCTTCCCGGTATCGGACCCGCACTTGCCATCGCACTCTTGCTACCAATTACTTACTCAGTCAGCCCAGCATCTGCGCTAATTATGTTCGCCGCTATTTACTACGGTGCGATGTACGGCGGATCTACAACCTCTATTTTATTAAATACACCAGGTGAATCAGGCTCGGTAATAACGGCACTTGAAGGCCACCAAATGGCAAAGCGCGGGCGCGCTGGTTCTGCACTTGCAACTGCAGCTATTGGTTCATTCGTCGCAGGCACAATTGCAACTGCGATCTTGGCATTTACCGCCCCTTCACTTGCCGAATGGGCCTTTAAAGTTACGGCGGCAGATTTCTTTGCGCTGATGTTGATCGCCTTTACAACGGTCGGAACGCTCTTAGGCAACTCAATGTTGCGCGGTATGGCATCCCTTGGCGTAGGCCTAGTTATCGGCATAGTTGGTTCTGATCTGCAATCTGGAGCAGTTCGCTTAACCTTTGGAAATCTCCATGCCATCGATGGAATCGAAACCGTTACGGTAATTGTTTCCCTCTTTGCACTTGGTGAGGCTTTGTATATCGCAGGCCGTGCGAAAGCAACCGGTTGGTCGATAATCCCGATGAAGGGCAAGGCGATCATGACTCGCCAAGACTTAAAACGTTCTTGGCGCCCCTGGCTTCGCGGAACAGCGATTGGTTTTCCATTAGGAGTTATTCCTGCTGGTGGCTCTGAAGTCCCAACATTTTTAAGTTATGCCGCAGAAAAATCTTTATCAAAGAATAAAGATGAATTTGGTCACGGCGCAATTGAAGGCGTTGCAGGTCCAGAAGCTGCCAACAATGCCAATGCTGCTGGAGCGTTAGTTCCACTTCTTGCACTTGGTCTTCCAACATCAGCAACTGCTGCGGTAATTCTTGTAGCACTTCAAACCTACAACATTCAACCTGGTCCGATGCTATTTTCAACAAACCCTGAAATCGTTTGGACCTTAATCGCTTCACTCTTTATCGGTAACACCTTGCTCTTGTTGCTCAACTTGCCGCTTGTGCGCGTCTGGGCAAAACTTCTCAACATTCCGCGCCCCTATCTCTTCTCTGGCATTACCTCATTCGCACTTATGGGTGCATATGTTGTTAACAACGCGATCTTTGATCTTTGGATTGCACTGGGCGTGGGTGTAATTGGTTTTGCATTCCGTCGTTTTGGAGTACCGATCACTCCTTTGATCATCGGCGTAATCCTTGGGCCGATGGCTGAGCTTCAGATGCGTCGGGCGCTGCAGATCAGCGGTGGAGAATTCAGCGCGCTATATGCAACGTCAATGTCCAAAATTCTCTATGTAATTCTCTTTGTAGTAGTTATTGGACCGCTAGTTTGGAACTTTAAGAAGAAGCTTGCTCTAAAAAAGTAAATGGCTCCCGAAAAACTCTTGCCTTGGGCACGCCCGCTCTTACTGAGTTCTACCCTTACCCAGGCAACGATCTATGTTCTGCGCCCGATGATTACCTATCGGGCGATCGAACTAGATGCCAGTACATATGAAATTGGCGTAGTTGCTGCGCTCTATGCACTCTTTCCAGTTCTCTTAGCGCTGCAATTTGGCCGACTCGTCGGAAAGATCGGTGAGGGAAAATTCATAATCGCCGGGACTTTATCTATGGCGCTAACTGCCGTTGCCCTGGTCTTTGCTAACTCGGTATTAACTCTTGCGATCGCAACTGCCTTTGCTGGTATTTCACACCTGGCATGCATGGTCGGTGGCCAATCAATGGTTGCGCTTCGCGCACCTCGTGAAAATTACGATAAGTATTTTGGTTACTACACCTTTAGCGCTTCCCTTGGTCACTTGGTTGGACCGCTAGTTGCTGCACTCGTTGCTGGCTCTGATGGAACGCTACCTAAATCGACATCGAACGCATTTCTTTTGGGTTTCTTACTTTGTGTGGTTGCACTAGTGCCGGTTATCAACTGGCGTAAAGAGAAACCAAGTGTTGAAGCTAAGTCTGATGAAGGCACTTACGCTGCAGCAATTGCGTTACTTAAGAAGCCTGGAATTTTGGCTGCTATCTATGTCTCGCTCGCAATCTCATCAGTTGCTGATGTTCTTGTAGTTTTCTTACCTTTATTCGGAACAGAAAATAATTTCTCACCATATGCAATCGGAATTATTTTGGCAATTCGTGCTGGCACAACGATGATCTCTCGTTTCTTCCTTGGCAGGCTAAGTGCACGTTTCTCTACGTATCAATTGTTAATGGTCAGCACCACGGTCTCTGTTATTGCGTGTGCAGGTATGGCCTTTGCAAAAACACCACTTACTCTTGGCGCCATTGTCTTTATCGCAGGATTTTCACTCGGAATTGGCCAGCCGTTAACTATGTCGCTAGTTTCACAAAAGACGGCGGCTAATGAACGCGCCCTTGCGGTTTCAGCGCGCTTAATGGGTAACCGCTTTGGACAATTTTTAGTACCGGCCGCCGCAGGCGCACTTGCCGCATCGGCTGGCGCAAGCGGAGTATTTATTGGGCTGTCCGTATTACTGGCAACCTCGCTCTTTGGTGCAGCAAGCAGGTAACCTTCCTCTCATGGAGTGCGTATGAGCCAACAGAACCAAGTTGAGTTCACCCTCTGGTTACGCGAAAACCAGAAGGCGTTTCTGCGTGCTGCAAAGGTAATTTGTTTCGATACCCAGAACGCCGAAGATGTTCTACAAGAAGCGCTGGCAGATGTTTACAAGCGCTGGAGCAAGATCCGCAGCCACGAAAATCCTGAGGCATATTTAATGCGTGTAATGGTTAGTAAGCACGCAGATATGCGTCGCAAATGGTTGCGCCGCCAGCAAGAGAAGGAAACTTCCTGGGATCTGGCTGAAAATATTCGCGACTTAGTTGATCAAACAGATGATGTAACTCAGCGCTTGCTTGTTCAGGCAGCTCTTAAATCCCTCAGTGCGGCACAGCGTGCAGTTCTAGTTTTAATCTACGAACATGGAATGGTGTTGCGTGAGGTCGCAGACGTTCTGCAGATTCCAATGGGCACTGCAGCTTCACACTTAGCCCGCGGCAAAGCAGCGGTAGCCGCCTATGTCGAGTTAGTTCCAGAGCTAGAGAAATCTGCAAATAAAGAGTTGACTGGAAGTTCTCAGCGACCATCTGAAATCGAAACAGTAATCGCGGAAGTGGTGGATAACAATGAGTGATGTAGATCCGCTAATTAAACGCGAGATGCAGTGGATGGCACTTGGCGTCCTGGAAAATCGTGACCTCGCTCCGATTATTATCGCCAAAGTACGCCGCCAAAGAATTCGTCGCGCACTTGTTGCCTTACTTGGTGTAATTGCCGTTGGCGCAGCCAGCATTGGAATATACGAAGTAATTCAAAGACCCGCTCCAATTATTGTGGCATCTGATAGCGGAGTTAACGGCGCTAATTCAGGAAGTCAGCCAGAGATAATTGGCTTGCAATCTGATTACCCAGTTACATGGGAACAGAGCGTCGGTGATCTAGGTGCAATTAGTGGCGCTGGTGGAATCGGTGACACTCTCGGTGGTTTAACGGCAACGGGCTTACAGATTTCTTGGGAGCGATGCGGCAGGGGACAGTGTCCGGTTACTTGGGTTTTGAGTCTGCAGAACAACACTCAAGATTTGATTTCGACTGCTCCATCACTTGGCATCTTCACCAATCACACCCCGATTGTCAGCGACTCACGGCCAACGACTGTTCTACCTGGTGGCACGGCGCTGCTGGTCTATACCTTCCCTGAATTTAAAGACTCATTGGAGACATCTCCGCGTGAGACGTGGCAGTGGAACTGGTACTTAGCTCAACTCCGCTAGGAGTCTGAGCCTAGAAGATTGCTCAACTCCGATAGGAGTCTGAGCCTAGAAGATTGCTCAACTCCGATAGGAGTCTGAGCCTAAAACATTGCTCAACTCCGC
>JAPLBI010000113.1 GCA_026392815.1 Actinomycetota bacterium | reverse complement strand
GGATGGGGAGAGTTCTCACCATTTCTGGAATACGACGATAACGAGTGCGCGCCATGGCTCGCTAGCGCCATAGAGGCAGCGACGGTTACTCGCCCCGAGCGTTTCCGAAATGAAATAGCAGTCAATGGAACTATTCCAGAGCTCAACGATAAAAAAGAGATAGAAGCCCTGATGTGCACATATTCAGGGGCAAAGACTTTCAAGGTAAAGGTCGGAAGTAATCTCACCAACGATGTCTTGCGAGTAGCTCGAGTCTTTTCATATGCACCAAAGGCTGCAATCCGCGTTGATGTTAACGGGCTCTGGTCTGTAGATGAAGCGCTCACTAATCTTTACGCATATTACGAAGAGATTGGCCCACTTGAATATGTTGAGCAACCTTGCGCAACAGTTGAAGAACTACGTGAATTAAAGCGCAGAATCAAGATTCCATTACGCATCGCAGCAGATGAAGTCATTCGCAAAGCAACCGATCCATTTAAAGTAGACCTCACCGATGCTGCAGATGTTGTGATGCTTAAAGTGCAACCACTCGGAGGAATTCGAAGATCTCTTGAGATTGCTCAACACCACGGTCTGCCCGTCGTTGTTTCGAGTGCTTTAGAGAGTGCAATCGGAATCGAATATGGACTTGAACTTGCGGCATCAATTAGTGATCTGAACTTTGATTGCGGCTTAGCCACAGGCTCACTTCTGGCACGCGATGTTGCAGAACATAAGATTGTTGATGGAAAAATCGCGCTGGGTCAGATATCACCACAGTTAGATGGTCTTGATGTGTCACCCGATCGCTTTGAATGGTGGAAGAATCGCATAATGAGAGTCGGGAAATTACTTACATGAGTCAAGCAACAACCCTGGCTCGGGTAATCATTCGCCAAATTCTTGAGGCCGGAATAACTGATGCAGTTATTTCACCAGGATCCCGAAACGCGCCTTTATCTCTTGCCCTCGTTGCGGCACAAAAGCGTGGCTTGATTAAGTTACATATCCGCATCGACGAACGCACTGCGGCTTTCTACGCACTTGGTTTAGCAAAGGCCAGTAATCGTCCTGTGCCAGTTATCTGCACTAGCGGAACAGCGGTTGCGAATTACCATCCTGCAGTTCTGGAAGCATCACATTCAAATATCCCTCTCTTTGTAATCACTGCAGATCGTCCAGCCGAACTACGTCGAACTGGCGCCAACCAAACCACTGAGCAAGCACGTATCTTTGGCAAAGCAGTTCGTTACTTCTCCGATGTTTCTGGTGGGGCCTATCCGCTAGAACTTCCACTTAACGCACTTCAAACCGGCCCAGTACATATCAATGTGCAATTTGAAGAACCACTTCTTGGTGACGATAACGATGCGTGGCTCGATGGTTTAAAGGTAAATCCACCAAAAGTCTTTGATCGCAAGAAAGCCGGAACTCTCGCAAGTAAATCAACACGTGGCTTACTAGTAATTGGCCATGACCGCGGTGGACTTGAAGTTGCCGCGGTTAGCGCATTTATTGAATCTCTCGGTTGGCCGGTAATTAGCGAGGATCCACTCACATTTGCGCAAGCAAACGCCCATGCCAGTTTATTTCTAACAGCAACTTCAATCGCAAAAGATTTAGCTCCAGATACCGTGATCGTAATTGGCCGTACAACGCTGTCTAGATCAGTTAACGCACTCATCAAATCTGCACGTTCCACATTTGTTATTGATCCGCGAATTGCAACGGTGGATTCAGACCGCGCGGCAGATAAGCGTTTTACCGATCTCCCCGAACTTTATGTTGCGCCCGCCGATCCTGAATGGATCGCTAAATGGCAGAAATATTCTGAACGCACTGCCAAAGTTGTTAAAGATGTTTCAATCTGGTCTGAACCAGTTATCGCTCGTGAGATTGCAGCCAACCTTCCTGCAGAAACGGCAATATTTATTGCATCATCGCGTCCGATTAGAGATCTCGAAGCTTTTGCAGCTGCTCGATCAGGAGTCATCACTTATGCAAATCGTGGCCTGGCAGGCATTGATGGAAATATCTCAACCGCAACGGGAATTGCAACACATCACGGTTCGGCAATTGCAGTACTTGGAGATTTAGCTTTCTTACATGACTTAACTGGGTTAATTCATCACGACCAGGTAAACCTCAAGATTTTCGTTGTAAATAACGATGGCGGTGGAATTTTCTCAACTCTGCCACAACGCGGAGTTGAAGGATTTGAAGAAGTTTTTGGGACACCACACGGGCTAGATCCTGCAGCAATTGCTAAATCCATGGGTATTAGCGCAAAATCAATCGATAACGCTCAAGAGCTAGTTAAGGAAGTAACCGCTCCAATTAAAGGTTTAAGCGTTGTTCTATTGAATGTTCCAAATCGTGAAGCTAACGCTGATTTGATTAAAGAGCTAGCAGAGAAGATGAAATCACTTTAAAGTTTAGGAAAGCGCACTGCGCATTGGTGCAAATTTTGCGTTGCTCTCAGTTAACTCTTTCTCTGGGTTAGAACCAGCCACAATTCCGCAGCCCGCAAAGATGCGAAGTTCATCTCCCAAAATCTGTCCGCAGCGAAGGGCGATTCCAATTTCACCATCACCGCGCGCATCTAAACGATTCCACATCCAGCATAAATTTGAATTTCATTTTCTTTTATCTGACCACAACGCAGCGCAATTCCAAGTTCGCCATCTCCACGCGCATCTAGCCAACCAACTGGGCCGGCGTAACGGCCACGTGGCATCCCTTCGATATCTTTAATCAGCTTTGCAGCATTCTCAGTTGGTGTGCCGCATACAGCAGCGGATGGATGTAATTTCTCAAGAATTGTAAAAGCATCAACGCTCTTCTTGCTTTCAATTAAAGCACCAGTCACATCAGTGGCAAGGTGCATAACATTTGCTAAGTGAAGAACAAAGGGGGATTCAGGAACGTTCGTTGATGTGCAGAAAGGATCGAGCGCATCTGCCACTGATCTGACTGCATATTCGTGTTCTTCGAGATCTTTAGATGAACGTGCCAACGAAGCGGCTAGCGCTAAATCTCTTTCATCATCGCCGGTCTCTCTCATCATCTCCAGTTTTGCTGATCGTTCCAGCAAGTACGCGTGATGTAACCATGCCGCGAGATAGGCGGAGCAATAGCTCGGGAGTTGCGCCGATTAGCCCATCGACTGCAAAGATCCAAGTAGATGGATATTCAGCGCTTAGGTTGCGGAGAATTTTTCGTGGATCAATTGCGCGATGTGAGTTAACTTTCAGATCGCGAGCAAGAACAACTTTTTCAAGTTTGGTACTTTCAATCTCTTTAATTGCTTGTGCAACGCGAATCTGCCATTCGGCCGGGCTTATCGACCCATCGCCCCAGTTGTATTCAGCATCTTCGAGCATCTGTGCACTTTCAGCCAGTTTTGGCTGGGCTTGATCGCCGATCCAAGTGATCCAAGAGCTGCCATTGCGCATGCCGACGACGATTTCGGGAATGACAAGAATTGATTCTTCGTTCGGGTCAAAAGAGAAAGAGGTAAAGAGAATTGGACCCGTGCCACTGACGTGAACTGAATCAGAGATTGCTAGTTTTTCTAGCTGCTGATGCCACCATTTGCGAGCATCGTTAAATCTATTTGGGCCACTTACTGTTGTGGTTGCGTAAGAGCCCCAGCCAACTAAGCCATCGCCGCCGCGAACCCATGTAACAGGTGCGCTATCTGGAAGTAACTCCAGCAGCGGTAAGTGCTCGCCCAGGCGCGCAGTAGTAACGGGGATAAGTTGCGGCATAAAGAATTAGGTTATCGATTTAACTTTTGTGAAATCTTGCGCCAAATCAGTGGCAGAGAAGTTGCAGTGATTGCGATCTTCAAAAGTTCGCCGAAGATAAAAGGTGTTAGGCCTGCGCTGATAGTTGCTGACCAAGAGAGGTCTAGCGATGTTTTTAACCAGATTTCCGATTAGGTAACCACCAGTTGCACCAGTTAATCGGGCAATACCGTGGCTGGTTGCACCAGTTGCTGCAGCAAATACGGGAGCTCCGGCAATTCCGGCTAATAAATATGTTGCAAATGTTGCAAAACCTAAACGGGCACCATATGTAGTTCCGATTAAATAAACGGCAAGTGTTTGACCTGTTACAGGAACTGGGGATCCCGGAACTGGAACAGCGATTTGTGCCAAAGCGGCAATAAACAAAGTTCCGCCGACGATGAAGGTGGCATGGGTTAGCGCAGTGCTGCGAGGAAAGACCGTTGCCCGAAGTGATCCGGTTGAGATCGACATTTACTTCCCCTTTACTGCTTTGGAGTTGTGAGTGAGCCTACTATTGCGAGAGACTTGGCCTATGTCGCGCGCAAATATGGATAAAAACCCCGATGAAGTCGCCGCAATGTTCGATGGCGTGGCTAAACGCTATGACCTCGTAAATGATCTGCTCAGCCTGGGCCAGACCAAGGCTTGGCGCCGTGCGACCACAGCGATCATCGCCCCAAAGCCTGGGATGAAGATCCTGGATCTAGCCGCCGGAACTGGCGCTAGCTCGGCACCACTGGCTGCCGCCGGTGCCGATGTGATCCCAGCTGATTTTTCAGAAGGCATGTTGGCCGCAGGGCGCAAGGCCCGTCCGCATTTGCCCTTTACCTTCGCCGATGCCTTAAATCTGCCCTTTTTAAATGGTGAATTCGACGTTGTGACCATTTCTTTCGGCCTGCGCAATACCTCAGATACTGAAAAGGCCCTCAGGGAAGCCCTACGCGTGACCAAAAAGGGCGGCCGGATCGTCATA
>JAPLBI010000151.1 GCA_026392815.1 Actinomycetota bacterium | reverse complement strand
TTCAGCTGCGCCGTAACCAACTGTGACAAGTGAAGTTTGACGTAAATTGCTCTCACTTTGTTCGCCGCCGATTCGCACCTTAACGGTGTCATTGGCATCGCCAAGTAAGCGAAGCAGAACGACTTGTTCTTCAAGTGCTTCCAAAATTGGTGATAACGATGTACCCAAATCTTCACCGGAACGCGCCAAGTTAGCGGTTCCAGAAATAGTCATCTTTTCGCTACCGGAGCCTTCGCCAGTTATGGGATAGGTAATTACTGCTACCTGCTTGGTTAGATCTGCCAACAACTTCGCAGATCTCTTCATCAACTGATCCAAGTTATTTGCTTCATCTAAAAAGGTTTCAATGGCGCGTCGTTCGGCAGCTGACATGGGCTTGACCGTTGCCAACTTATCTACGAAGACTCGGTAACCAAGATCAGTTGGAATACGTCCGGCCGATGTGTGCGGATGGGTGATGAGCCCTTCATCTTCCAGAACTGCCATCTCGTTGCGGATTGTTGCTGGCGAGAGCCCTAGAGAAGTTTTATCGGCGATCGCCTTAGAGCCAACAGGTTCTTGGGTAGCTACGTACTCATCAACGATGGCGCGCAAAATCTCGAGTCGGCGTTGTGATTGCATAGCTTTTTCTATGGTTCTTTTCTCTAGATCAAAACTAGCGCGATAGAAATTAAAGTTAAGAGGAAGAAGGCTGGGAATGCAGTCTTTGCCTTATTCGCTTTGAAGTGAACAAAGATTGCACCGGCCATAAAGAACCAGAGTCCAACTAGTGGGAAGTAAGCCATCCAATTCCACTTGAGGCCGAGGATTAAGCCAAGCGCCAAGAGCGCTTCGAAGAAGCCAATAACGCGTGCGATTCCATCTTTAACATTTACATCGCGGGTGCCAGATAGCCCCTTCTCGTTACCGCTCGCTTTGGAAAGGCCAGAGATAACAAAGACGACGGCGAGAAATGCCAGGATGATCGTTGCGCTAGTAGTCATGGGCTAAAGGTACTACAGGCGCTTAGGCCAGCGCCTCTCGGACTAAACGATCAGCGATTAGCCGCCCTTGTGCAGTTAATTGGAAGGCGCCTTCAATTAACTCAAGATGGCCTGATGATTTATATGCTTCTAAATTTTCTTTCGCGCTATCTGTCAATAGCGAGAGCGCTAAACCGGTGCGCATGCGAATCGCCAACATAATTGATTCATCACGCAATTGTTCAGCAGTTAAATCCTCTGAATCTGCAATTGGTGATTCGCCTGCAAATAACTTCTGCTTATATGCAGTTGGATGCTTAACATTCCAGAAACGCTTGGCATCAACATGTGAGTGAGCTCCTGGCCCAAGCCCCCACCAATTAGCGCTCTTCCAATAAGCAATATTGTGCAGGCACTCTTTGCCAGGCTTTGCCCAGTTAGATAGTTCGTACCAATTCAAACCTGCATCGTTACACATCTGATCAACTAGCAAATACATATCCGCCATCAGATCATCATTTGGCATAGTTAACTCACCACGTTTGATCTGCGCCGCAAGTTTGGTGCCGGTCTCAACGATTAACGCATAAGCGCTGATGTGATCGATATCCAGCGATAGCGCCTCAGTTACAGTGCTGCGCCAATCCTCAAGTGATTCAC
>JAPLBI010000105.1 GCA_026392815.1 Actinomycetota bacterium | reverse complement strand
GTAAAACGATCGATTTAAGTAAGAGTTCACTCACAACTCGCACATTTTCGGTTTCGGGAATGACCTGCTCTTCTTGTGTGAATACTGTCGAGAAATCACTTAACGCGATAAGCGGAGTTAGCGCCAGCGTTAACTTTGCAACCGAAACTGTTCATGTTTTGGCACCTGCTGAAGTAAAAACCGCAGATTTGATTAAGAAGATAAAGAGTTCTGGATATGGTGCAGTGTTGGTTGAAGATGGTGCCGGCCCTGCGCTGCATAGTAAAAAGTCTGGAATTGCGCTCTTCTTCGCAATTATCTTCGCAGTGCCTGCGATCTTGGTTTCCATGGTCGAACAATGGCGCGAGACAATTGATACGAGATTCTCTTAACTCTTGATTACTTCAATATCCTGCCGCCGCTTTATTCACCAACTGCTTGGCTGGCAATCGGGTTAACTGCGCCGCTAATTTTGCTCGTTGCCTTTCCAATTCATCGCGCAGCGATTCGTAACTTCTTCCACCCAACAATGGATTCACTTATCTCGCTCGGTTCTTTCAGCGCATTCGGTTGGTCGATATATTCAAATGCAACTGGACAAGGTGATGTCTACACCGAAGTCGCTGCCGGAGTTTTACTATTTGTAATTCTCGGTCGCCATCTTGAATCACGTGCCAAGCGTCGTGCTAGTAGCGCCCTTGCTGCACTTCTCGCACTCGGCTCAAAAGAGGTAATTGTTCTCCGTAAAGGGCTTGAAGTAATAATCCCAATTTCCGAGCTTCAGATCGGTGATGATTTTGTTGTAAAACCTGGTGCGCGAATTCCAACTGATGGTTTAGTTATCTCTGGTATCTCAACGGTAAATAACGCGATGATGACGGGTGAATCAACTCCTGTTGAAGTAGGACCGGGATCTCGCGTAATCGGTGCATCACTAAATAACAATGGCCGCATTATCGTGCGCGCAACCCGCATTGGAAGCGACACCGAGCTCGCGCGCATCACCGCAATGGTCGTTCAAGCCCAAGGAAATAAGGCTCCAATTCAGCGTCTAGCCGATCGAATTGCCGCAGTCTTTGATCGAATTGCTGCAGTCTTTGTGCCAGTGGTTACAACGCTGGCGATTGGAACCTTCTTCGCTTGGTATTACTTAGGCAACGGTGGCGAGGGAAGTTCACTCGCTGATTCAATTCAAATTGCAATTACCGTCCTAGTTATCGCCTGCCCATGCGCACTCGGCTTAGCAACTCCGGTTGCCTTGCTTGTCGCATCAGGTCGCGGCGCTGCGCGCGGAATCGTGCTGCGCCAGCCACGTGCTTTGGAACTGGCACGCAAGGTCGATGTAGTTGTACTTGATAAGACTGGAACGCTCACAACTGGCGTCATGAAGGTGCATGAGACAACGATTCCAACTAGCGCTCACAAAGTTCTGGGCGCTACCTATGCTGAATTTCTAAATGAGAAGACAATTCTTTCAACTGCGCTATCTCTTGAACTAGCCAATGACCATCCGATCGCACAAGCAATCGCATCTCACGCCCTTGCCAATGGCGCAGTGCGTAAAGACGTTATCGAATTTACCCAGACACCTGGCGCCGGCGTTGCTGGCAGAGTTTTGATTGGTGCAATCTCACCAGTTGTTTTGATAGGAACCCCAAAGGCGATCGCCCATAGCGCGACAACATTCGATCCAGGAATTGAATCTGCAATCGCCCGCGCCGAAGAATCTGGCCATAGCGTTTCAGTACTTGCTTGGGATGGCGTTGCAATAGCCGTCTTTGCAACTGGCGACCAAGTTAAAGCAGATGCCGCTGAAACTATCGGCGCACTTATTGATAAGGGAATTACTCCTTGGTTGATAACTGGAGATAACGAGGAAAGCGCTGGCGCAATTGCGCGCGCTGTCGGAATTAAGGGCGAGCATGTAAT
>JAPLBI010000008.1 GCA_026392815.1 Actinomycetota bacterium | reverse complement strand
TACGATTAAGTGAGCACCATCATCGATTGCTTTAGAAACTTCGCGCTTAATTTCATCGAGTCGCTTACGAAGTGCTTGACCATCGCCATTTACTGGAAATAGCCCGCGCACAACATAGGTCGCTAATTCTGGATACTCATCATCGGCATTAACGTGAATGATCTTGGCTAGCTCATCATTATCAATAACTGGGAAAGCTAATGAAATTTGACGGCAAGAAGCAGGACCTGGATCAAGCAAGTTATGTTCTGGCCCAATTGATCCGCCCAAACTTGTAACAAGTTCTTCACGGATTGCATCAAGTGGAGGATTTGTTACTTGTGCAAAGAGCTGTGAGAAGTAATCAAAGAGCAGACGTGGTTTTTCATAGAGCGCTGCGATTGGAGTATCGGTACCCATTGAGCCGAGCGCTTCCATGCCGTTCTTAGCCATTGGAGTAACCAAGATGCGCAGTTCTTCTTCGGTATAACCGAAGGCGCGCTGGCGACGAACTACAGATGAATGCGGATAAATAATGTGTTCGCGAGATGGAAGATCAGATAGCTTCATCATTCCGGCGTGTAACCATTCGCCATATGGCGCGGCATCTGCCAACGAATCTTTAATTTCGTCATCTTCAATAATTCGCCCGGCTTCAATATCAACTAGGAACATCTTGCCTGGCTGCAAGCGACCCTTACGAACAATCTTTTCAGCAGGGAAATCGAGAACACCGACTTCAGATGCAAGACAACTTCAGATGCCAGAACAACTAAGCCATCATCGGTAACCCAGAAACGTGATGGACGAAGCCCGTTACGATCTAGAACTGCACCAACTTGATGCCCATCTGTGAAAGTTACACATGCTTGTCCATCCCATGTCTCCATAAGAGATGCATGAAAGGCGTAAAAGTCGCGACGATTCTGCGACATCGTTGTGTGATTTTCCCACGCTTCCGGAATCATCATCAAAACAGAATGTGGCAAGGATCGTCCACCTAGGTAGAGAAGTTCTAGAACTTCATCAAAGGAAGCAGAGTCACTGCCAGACATTTCCACGATAGGAAAGAGGCGGCTGAGGTCTCCAGGAATTAACTCGCTAGCAAGAAGTGATTCGCGGGCGCGCATCCAGTTGCGATTTCCCTTAACGGTATTGATCTCACCGTTGTGAGCAATAAATCGGTATGGGTGGGCAAGTGGCCACGAAGGAAATGTATTTGTAGAAAAGCGTGAGTGAACAAGTGCAAGCGGAGATACCACTCGCACATCGCTTAGATCCGGGAAGAACTCTTCGAGCTGTCCTGTTGTAAGCATTCCTTTGTAAACAATTGTCTGTGAAGAAAGTGATGGGAAGTAAAGATCGAGTGAATGTTCAGCGCGTTTTCTAAGGCAGAAGGCGAGACGATCTAACGCAATACCTGATTCGTCTTTATTGCCGGCAAGAAAGACTTGTTCAAACTTTGGCATAACTCAAACTGCAGTCTTGCCAAGTGATTTCGCATTGATTGGAAGATCGCGCCAACCAAGAACAGCTAGGCCTTCCTCCGCTGCGATCTTCGCAATTTCTGATCGAACTTCGGCACCTTGTGCAACAAATGCAATACCTGTTGCGTAGTGGCCTTCCGCGGGAAGTTTAAAATCTGTAACTGCGCGATAGAAAGCATCTGGAACGCGAATCAAAATTCCTGCGCCATCACCGCTATCTGGTTCAGCGCCTGATGCTCCGCGGTGTTCTAAGTTACGTAGAGCGGTAAGCGCCTTTTCAACAATCTCATGTGTAGCAACTTTATTTAGAGTAGCAACCATTGCAACGCCGCATGCATCATGCTCGTTTGCGGGATCGTAGAGACCCTGTTGTTCTGGGTAATTAGATGGAAGAGCCATCAGTTACACGCTCCTGTTGCTCACACTTAATTGTTAAAAGAGTGGGACAACTTTGGCCCGAAAGAGCCACCGCGGACGGTGGTAGATGCAAAAGGGTAGCAACTGTTGGCGGTATTCGGCACTCCCGAATTAGCCTGCGCGAGAGTGAGTTTAGATACCGCTCAAATGCAGCGCCTGGCCGATTCCAGCGGTAATTGCCATGCCGATGCACCCGCCCACGATCACGCGAAGAGTCGGAGCGAGGATCTTTGAGCCTGCCGTCTTTGCGCTCAGGATTCCGGTCAGAGTTAAACCAATAATGGTGAAAGCGACAATTGTCGCTGCCGCTTTTCCTGGAGTTGGAGCAAAGGCGCCAACGAATGGGATTAATCAGCCAGCGGTGAATGCTGCAGCAGATGCCATCGCTGCTTGAACTGGTCGCGCTTTAGTGTGAGGAAACTGTCCGAGCTCATCACGTAGATGAGCTTCCAAGGGATCGCGATCGTGCATCGCCTTTGCAACTTGTATTGCGAGCTCTGGCGTTAGCCCACGTTCGATATAGATATGTTGCAGTTCGATAAGTTCTGACTCAGGATCAATTGCTAGATGTTGCATCTCCAAGACACGATCAGATTCTTCAATATCATTTTGTGAACGAACTGAAACGTATTCACCAACAGCCATCGACATCGCTCCCGCAGCAATTCCGGCGGCGCCAGCAGTAATCAAGAACGCTTGTGCGTCTACTCCGCCAGCTTTGGCCGCGGATACACCAATCATTAGCGATGCGGTAGAAACTAAACCATCATTTGCACCAAGAACTGCCGCACGTAACCAACCTGCGCGATGAGTGCGGTGATGCAGATTTCTACGGTAAACATCTTCGAGTGCCATATTTACAGCCTATCGGATCAATGCGGAAAAACCGCGAAGGTTTAGGCCTTATCGCGGGCGCGTAGTCGGAGGAAAACTAGCGCAGAAACCATCACTAGCCCCATGCTCACCCATTGATTTATCCGTAGCCCCGCAAAGTTATGTGCTGGATCAATACGGATGGATTCGATAAAGAAGCGGCCCAGCGAATAGCTAAATACATATGCCGCGAAGGTGCAACCAGCAGACCAGTGTTTCGATGCGCCCATCAATAAGAAGGCGATCAAAGTGCACCAGATCGCTTCGTAGAGAAATGTTGGGTGAAATGTTTCAACGAGGCCATATCCACTTGGTCGATATTTATATGGAATTGATAATCCCCACCAAGTATCTAGCGGGCGACCAAAGAGTTCGGCGTTAAACCAATTTCCAAATCGACCAATCGCTTGCGCAAGGAGAATTCCTGGAGCAATTACATCAAGAAAGACTCCAAAACTCGGCAAATTCATTGTGCGCGCTAGTCTTCTATAAGAGTAGAACGCTCCCAGCGCACCGAGTGATATCGCGCCCCAAATTCCAAGCCCACCCTGCCAAATCTTTAATATCGCAAGGAGTTCGCCATCTGCACCGAAGAAATCTTCTGGTGTTGTTATTACGTGATAGAGCCTTCCACCAATAATTCCGGAAGGCACTGCGATCACTGCGACTTCAGAGACAACGCCTCTTAACGATTCATCACGAGCAGCAAGGCGCTTATTGCCCAGCCAAATTGCAGTAGCAATTCCAGCAATTATGCAGAGCGCATAGAAATGAACGGTGAAAGGCCCGACTGATACTTCCGAAATAGAAGGAGTAGGTATCGAGCGATTCATGCGGAATCTAGTTAGGCTTTTTCAACCGCAAGCATAAAGTCAGCAAGGCTTCCGTATGCAGTGTTGCGATCTATTTCCTTACCGTTGATCAAAACCGTTGGAGTTGAGTTGATATTTCTCTTCGATCCTTCTTCTGCAACGTTCTTAACCCAACCCATGTAATCCTGGCCTGTTACGCACTTGTCGTAATCGCTGCTAGAAATTCCTAGACCGATTCCAAGAGTTGCAAAATACTGAGATGTCCAAGCACCTGTATTTTCGGCAGGCTGGTTGGCGTAGAGAGTCCTTGATCTGCAGAACATGCTGCTGCATTTGCTGCAATCTGTGATTCACCGCCGAGGAAGGAGAGCATGTGGAATGCCACCTTGGCCTTCTTGGTAGCAATTAACTCTTCGATGTAAGGACCGCTGATCGCTTCAAAGCGTGCGCAAGCCGGACACTGGAAGTCTTCGTAAATTTCGATAAATGGAACGTCAGTTAATTCGCTGTTAAAGACCAACCCATAACCATCATTTACTGAGGCGGTAGCAGGAATTGCAGCAGTGGAATCGCCTTGCTTAGAGAGAACAGTGGGCACCAGCATGATTAGAGCTACTCCAACTACAACTGCAACTACGAGGTTACGTGTGAAGTTATCTTTTCCGCCGTTTGATTTTTTCGCTTGTGCCATCTTTATTCCGTATCTCCTGCGTTAGATTGTTTAGGTGTTTTATCAATAGAAAACTTGGTTAACGGATATCGCACTAAGAATAGGGCAAGCGCTACTAGCCCAGCATCTCTGAGAATCTCCTGAAGGTAGCGTGTCTGACCAGGATCTACTGTGCCTCCCCCGCCAAAGCAACCGCAATCGATACTTAAGCCGCGCGCCCAGGCTTGTGCAATTGCGATGATAAAGACAAACATGGTGAATCCACCTAGGGCTGCAACAGCGCGAGTTGCCGCTCCAACAATGAGCAATAGGCCAATGACAACTTCAAAGAAAGGCAGAGTCTGGCCAAGAAAATTAGCGATCGGAATTGGAAGTAATTCATATGACCGAACTGCCATTTGAGATACCTCGAGCTTGTCGACTTTTAAATAACCTGCGACAAAGAGAACTCCTCCGAGGGTGAGTCGACAAACCAAACCAATCCAAGGTTGCAGCTTTTCGAAGTTACTCATCGTCCCTCACGTACACCTTTCGCTAACTCTGTTGCTAACTCTTTAACTGCAGCCAATCCGGCTTCCTCATTTGGAGCATCTTGCAAAGCCTTAATAAAGGCGGAACCGACGATAACACCGTCAGCGTATGCAGCAACGCCTTGAGCTTGCTCGCGAGTTGATACACCCAAGCCAACGGCGACTGGTAGTCCAGTCGTTGTGCGAATGCGCGCGACCAAATCTGCCGCACCTGATGAAACCGAATTACGTGCTCCAGTTACGCCCATCAAACTTGCGGCATAAACAAATACACCACAAGCTGCAGTTACCTTAGGCATTCGAGCATCTGATGTGCTTGGCGCAATTACATAGATTGGATTAATCGAATTTTGCTTAGTAGCGCCTAACCAGGCGACGGACTCTTCAATTGTTAAATCAGGAGTAATTACGCCAGATCCACCATTTGCTGCAATCGCTTCGGCAAATTCTTCAACACCATAGCGCTCAATCGGGTTCCAGTAAGTCATAACTACTGCTGCTACTCCACCATCGGTTGCAACCTTGAGAGCAGACATAACTTCAGCAGCACCTGTTCCATTTTCTAAAGAGGTAACTGCCGCCGCCTGAATAGTTGGACCATCCATTACCGGATCGCTATATGGAAAACCAATCTCGATCGCGTCAACTCCGGCATCGATAAAGGTTTGAATAACTTTTTCACAACCTGCTTGAGAAGGAAAACCTGCAGGGATATAGGCAATTAGTGCAGCGCGATTTTCAGCGCGAACCTTTACAAATAGTTGATCGAGTGCAGTCATTAATCCAGTGGAATTCCAAAGTATTGCGCTGCAGTCTGCACATCTTTATCGCCGCGACCAGAAAGGTTGATAACGATAATCGCATCTTTACCTAGTTCATTTCCAACCTGGAGCGCACCTGCTAGAGCATGTGCAGTTTCGATCGCCGGAATAATTCCTTCTGTCTTCGAAAGAAGTGCAAAGGCATGCATCGCTTGTTCATCTGTGATGGCGCGATACTCAGTGCGCCCAATGTCATGCAAGTACGCATGTTCAGGACCTACACCAGGATAATCAAGACCAGCAGAAATTGAATGTGACTCAACAGTTTGACCATTTGCATCTTGCAAAACATAAGATCGAGTTCCGTGCAGAACTCCTGGAGTTCCACCAGTAATTGTTGCTGCATGGCGTCCGGTTTCCACCCCATCTCCACCTGCTTCTAGCCCAATCAAACGTACTGATGGATCAGAGATAAAGCGGTGGAAAATTCCGATGGCATTTGATCCGCCACCAACACATGCCAGAACTGCATCAGGTAGGCGACCAGTGAGCGCTAAAACTTGTTCGCGTGTTTCTTCGCCGATAATCTTATGAAAATCTCTAACCATAGTTGGGAAGGGGTGCGGACCTGCAACGGTGCCCAGCATGTAGTGAGTGGTTTCAACGTTAGTTACCCAATCGCGCATCGCTTCATTGATGGCATCTTTTAAGGTACGTGATCCAGTTGTAACAGGAATAACTTCTGCGCCAAGCAACTTCATACGGGCAACATTTAGCGCTTGGCGTTTTGTATCTTCTTCGCCCATGTAGACAACACATTCAAGTCCCATTAACGCGGCCGCTGTAGCTGATGCAACTCCATGTTGACCGGCGCCGGTTTCGGCGATGATGCGCTTCTTACCCATGCGCTTTGTAAGTAGCGCTTGTCCTAGAACGTTGTTGATCTTATGGCTGCCAGTGTGGTTTAAATCTTCGCGCTTTAAAATTATGCGTGCACCGCCCGCATGTTCTGCAAAGCGTTTTGCTTCAGTGAGGATGCTAGGTCGACCTGTGTATGTGCGATGAAGTTCTGCGAGCTCTGCGACAAATGAAGGATCTTCTTGCGCAGTGCGATGCGCCGTTTCTAGCTCTTCGAGAGCGCCAATCAGCGCTTCAGGTACAAAGCGACCGCCATAAGGACCGAAGTGTCCCAATATGGATCCAAGATCTTCTTGCGGCGTAGTCGACATGGGATTAAGCCTACCCTCGACCCAATAAGGTCCGCATCGCCAAATCCGGATCCCCCGATGTAACCAGGGCTTCACCTACCAAGATCGCCTTTGCGCCTGAGTTCTGCGCAAACTCAACATCGCTTCGAGTTGAAATTCCAGATTCTGCAACGCGGATTAACTCGGCAGGAATTCTCGGAATCAAATCAGAGAATGCTGTGGGATCTACTTCCAAGGTCTTTAGATTTCGGGAATTCACTCCGACTATTAGAGGAGAGATTTCTAGCGCTCTCTCTAACTCATCTGCTGTGTGAACTTCAATAAGTGATGCCATCTTTAATTCAGTTGCGATATCAAAAAAGTCTTTCAGTTGGCTCTTAGATAGGGCGGCAACGATTAACAGAACCAAATCTGCGCCATGAGCGCGCGCTTCGAAGAATTGATACTCATCAACCATGAAATCTTTTCTCAAAACTGGAATGTCAACGCGAGCACGTACTGCATCTAAATCAGCGAGCGATCCTTTAAAGCGGCGCTCTTCTGTTAGAACGCTAATCACACTTGCACCTGCGCTTTGATAGCGCTCAGCTAACGCGGCGGGATCAGCGATTGCAGATAGCGCCCCTTTACTAGGCGAAGATCGTTTTACCTCCGCAATAACTTTCATCGCATCCCCTGTTAAGGCAATGTGAGCATCGCGAACCGGAGCAGCCTGTGTCATCTCTTCATGAATTTGGTTGAGCGATTTCCGACGTTTCGCTAAATCTTCACGGACGCCTTCAATAATTGAATCTAGAACAGTCATGGCTTCTCAGTCTCGCCTTTAACTTCGCTGGGATCTATTCCGTGATCGAGCGCGCTCCAGGAATTCATGGGTGGCGTACTCCGCGATTGGCGCTCGTAACGCTTGGAAATTCTAAAACGTTTAGAAATATAGATCGTGAGCGCTGCAACAATTAAAATTGAGATGGCTATTTGAACAAACTCAGACACTTGATGACCTCATCTTATTTGCAGCGCTAATGGCACCTAAAACAGCGGCTGCTTTATTTGCACATTCCTGATCTTCTGATTCAGGATCAGAATCTGCTACTACGCCGGCTCCTGCCTGAACGTATGCCATCTTGTTATAAATCAGCGCGGTACGAATTGCGATACAGGTATCGATATTGCCAGTGAAATCAATATAACCAATTGCCCCACCATAGAGCCCGCGTCGAGTTGGTTCGAGTTCTTCAATGATCTCCATCGCCCTTGGCTTTGGAGCACCAGATAAAGTTCCAGCAGGAAAGACGGCAAAGAGCGCGTCAACTGGCGTAGAGGTTTCTGCAAGTTCACCGATAACTGTTGAAACGATATGCATAACGTGTGAATAGCGTTCGATATGCATGAAGTCGATAACTTCAACGGTTCCTGGCTTTGAGATGCGCCCTAAATCATTTCTACCTAGATCAACCAGCATCAAGTGTTCGGCACGCTCTTTGGGATCTGCCAATAATTCTTCGCCTAAACGATGATCTTCCTCAGCAGAAGATGAACGTTTTCTAGTTCCAGCGATTGGATGAACCATTACTTCTTTGCCGGTCACCTTAACCAAAGCTTCTGGGCTTGATCCAACTACTTCAATCCCATCTGTAAAGCGGAAGAGATACATATAAGGGCTCGGGTTATGAAGACGTAGCGCACGGTAAACATCTAAAGCATCAGCGCTACATTCCATAGCAAAGCGCTGCGATAGGACTATTTGAAAAGCCTCACCCGCAACAATCTCTTCCTTGGCCTGTAGCACCTTACTTTTGAATTCATCGCTAGAGATGTTTTGCGTAAATTGCGGAGTCTGACGGTCTGGAATTTGATCGATGTAACCAGGTAGCGAACTTTGCAGATCAGATTGCATACGATCTAAACGAAGTTGAGCGTCGTTAAATGCTTCATCGATGCGCTCATTGCTCCCATCCCAGTTGATGGCATTTGCGATCAAGGTAATTGTTCCTTCAGCGTGATCCATTACCGCGAGATCACTAGTTAACATGAAGGCGATCTCAGGAAGTGGAATATCTTTTGCGCTTTGGTTCGGCAATTTCTCTAAGCGGCGAACTGCGTCATAACCCATATAGCCAACTAGCCCACCAGTAAGCGGTGGAAGTCCGGCAATCTTTGGAGATTTCAGATGCGCAGCCGATAGGCGAAGCGCTTCAAGTGGATCTATTCCGACTGGTGCACCAGCAGGCGTTGTGCCAACCCAAATTGAACTGCCATCTTTCTCACTTAAAGTTGCTTGCGAATGAGCGCCGATAAATGAATACCGTGACCAGGCTCCCCCGTGTTCGGCAGATTCCAAGAGAAAAGTTGATGCTTCGTTCTTTGCAATCTTGCGATAAACACCGAGCGGTGTCTCGCCGTCGGCAAGGAGTTTGCGATAGACAGGAATAACGTTGTAGCTCTTGGCGTATTCGCGAAATTCAGATAGTTGCATCATCGCTCCGCGCTAATCTCGAGCGGATTATGAAAACAAGTCTTATCCCCCGTGTGGCAAGCCGCGCCAACTTGGTTAACTTTCAGAAGCAAGGCATCGCCATCACAATCAAGTGAAATTGAAACTACCTCTTGAGTGTGGCCAGATATTGCACCCTTTACCCAGAGTTCGCTGCGGCTGCGGCTCCAGTAAGTTGCCTTACCTGTCGCCAGAGTTAGTGCAAGAGCTTCGCGGTTCATATAAGCCAGCATCAAGACTTCACTGGTTTGCGCATCTTGGGCGATCGCTGGAATTAAATCGATACCCTCTTTTAGGCGCGCTGCTATATCTGGTGGGATCGCAGCGCTCATGTGCTTATTCTGCCTTACGCAGTTGCGTTGTTGCGAATGGAATAACCCTGCGCGCTTAGATAGCGCTTTACATCACCTATGCGGTGAATTCCAAAGTGAAAGACGCTCGCTGCAAGTAGCGCATCTGCACCGGCATCAAGGGCAGCGGCAAAATCTTCTAGCGCGCCTGCGCCACCGCTGGCGATTAGTGGAACTTTAGAGATGGCGCGAACGGCGGTAATCATTCCGATGTCATAGCCCGCGCGAGTTCCATCGGCATCCATTGAGTTGAGCAGGATCTCTCCTGCTCCAAGTGCGCAAGCTTTTTCAACCCATGCAAGAGCATCAAGCCCGGCGCTCTGTCGACCACCATGCGTTGTAACTTCAAATCCTGATTCAGTTCTCGCGCGGCGCGCATCAATAGAGATGGTTAAAACTTGAGAGCCGAAGCGATCGGCGATTTCTGCGATTAATTCAGGGCGCGCAATGGCAGATGTATTGATTGAAACTTTATCTGCACCGGCGCGCAGTAAACGGTCCACATCATCAACCGAGCGAATGCCGCCGCCAACTGTTAACGGGATAAAGACTTGTTCTGCCGTTTTGCGCACTACATCTAAAGTTGTTTCGCGGTTACTGCTGCTGGCAGAGATATCTAGAAAAGTTAACTCGTCGGCGCCTTCTAGATTGTAAAGAGATGCCATCTCAACTGGATCACCTGCATCAACCAAATCGGTGAAGTTAACTCCTTTTACGACTCGGCCATCAGTCACATCAAGGCAGGGAATGATCCGAATAGATAACGCCATTTACTTCGCACCCTTAGTGATAGCCAAAGCTTCTTCAAGAGTGAACGCACCTGCATAAAGAGCCTTACCAACTATTGCGCCTTCAACTCCAATTGCATGAAGTGATGAAAGTGCAGTGATGTCGGCAAGGGATGAGATTCCACCGCTGGCAACAACCGGCTTCTTTGTTGCCGCACATACCTCTTTAAGTAGTTCCAGGTTTGGACCTTGGAGCGTTCCATCTTTTGTAACATCGGTAACCACATAGCGAGAGCAGCCATCGCGCTCTAAACGTTCAATCGTTTCAAAGAGATCGCCGCCTTCTTTAGTCCAACCGCGCGCCGCTAACACATGGCCGCGAACATCTAAACCGACAGCGATGCGATCTCCGTGTTCGGCAATCACGCGCGCCGTCCATTCGGGGTTTTCCAGAGCTGCAGTGCCAAGGTTTACGCGAGTACATCCTGTGGCCAAGGCACGCTTTAAAGATTCATCGTCACGAATGCCACCAGAGAGTTCAACTTTTATANNNTGTATTTTCGCCGCGACCAAATGCTGCATCTAGATCAACTAGGTGAAGCCATTCAGCTCCCGCTGCTTGAAACTCGAGGGCAACCTCAAGCGGTGCGCCATAGATACTCTCTTGTGCGAGCTCGCCTTGGACTAGGCGTACTGCTTTGCCATCCTTTACATCTACGGCGGGCAGAAGTTCCAGATAATTTCTTTGGTGATTGTTTGTCGTCATAGCATCCCAACCCAATTCTTAATCAGCGCAAGACCAGCTTCTCCAGATTTCTCAGGATGAAATTGCGTCGCTGCAATAGCACCGTCTTCTACCGCCGCCAAAAACTTTTCATTGTGCGTGCTCCACGCCTGTGCAATACCAACTGGCTTCTTTGCCGCATAAGAGTGAACAAAGTAGAAGGACTGATCTTCTATTCCTTTAAACAAGTTCGAGTTTGACGAGACTTCTACGGTATTCCAACCCATATGCGGCAATATCGGCGCATCTAACTTGGTGATGCTCTCTTGCCAGATGCCAACGCCTTGGTGCAGTGGCCCGTTGGTATGTTCATCGCCATCTCTGAAGAGAATTTGCATTCCAACACAGATTCCTAAAGTCGGACGTTGCTTGGCAAGGCGTTCGCGAACAATCGCATCTCCCCCAACTGCAACTAAACCGCGCATGCATGCCGCAAATGCACCAACGCCCGGGACAACTAAGCCTTGCGCATTGAGTGCGATCTCACGATCGGAGGTAACTAGAACTTCTTTACCGCTGCGTTCGAAAGCGCGTTGTGCCGACCTTAAATTCCCGGAACCGTAATCAAGGATTGCGATCACTATTAGAGCGAACCTTTTGTTGAAGGAACTCCTGCAATTCCGCCATCAAGGGAGACGGCATCGCGAAGTGCGCGAGCAACCGCTTTAAACTGTGCTTCGAATACGTGGTGGGCATTGCGTCCTTCTAAAACGCGAATATGCAGTGCGATATGAGCTTCGGCAACGATTGATTCCCAGATGTGCTTACCAAGAGTGGTATCGAAAGTTCCGATCAATTCAACGATTTCTGGTTGGCGGTGAACTAGATATGGACGACCGGAAAGATCAACTGCTGCCTGAACCAGAACTTCATCAAGTGGAACCATCGCATCACCAAAGCGACGGATACCAATTTTGTCGCCAAGTGCCTCGCGCAGCGCTTGCCCAAATGCCAGCGAAGTATCTTCAACTGTGTGATGTGAATCGACATCAATATCACCAGTTGTCTTTACAGTTAGATTGAAACCAGAATGCTTTCCAAGTTGAGAAAGCATGTGATCAAAGAATGGGACGCCAGTATCTACTGAGATCTCACCGACGCCATCGAGGTTTAACTCAACAATTACGTGGGACTCTTTAGTTTTACGTTCTACTCGGGCTGTTCTCATCTGATTATCTCCATTAGCTTCGTATTCAATTACTTCTGCAAAATCTCTTTTAAGGCGCCAATAAATTTCTGATTCTCGGCCTCATTGCCAATGGTCATACGCAAGTGCCCTAATAATCCCACATCTCTAATCAGAACACCGCGATCGAGAAGTTGGCGCCAGATCTGCGCTGGCTCTACGTTAAATCCTGAGAAGATGATGAAGTTTGCGCTGCTTGGAGCAACAGTCAGACCCATGGATTCCAGGTCAGCAATAACTTTCGCACGTGAGTCAATCAACGTCGCAACAGTGCCCAGCAACTCTGCCTGATATTCAAGAGCCACTTCGGCCGCCGCCTGAGTAATTGCGCTTAAGTGGTACGGCAATCTCACCAGAAACATCGCATCAACGACATCTGGGTTGGCAACTAAATACCCGACGCGCGCTCCGGCGAAAGCGAATGCTTTACTCATAGTCCGGATCACAACCACATTTGGATACTTTTCAATTAGCGCGACGGCAGATATTTCCTTAGAAAATTCAGCATAAGCCTCATCGATAACAAGTAACCCGCTAACTTGCGCGGTCGCCTTTGCTAGCTCTTCAATCTCGCCGATTTTTAAAAGGGTGCCGGTCGGATTATTTGGAGTTGTCACGAAAGTTAGGGCTGGTTTCTTTCCCGAAATCTCCGTGATCGCCTTGGCGGTATCTAAAGTGAAATCTGCCCGACGTCCTCCATCTTGCCAAGTAACGCCAACTACCTTGGCGATTAATGGATGCATTGAATAGGAAGGTGTGAAACCAAGTGCACCTCGATCACCGAATGCCATGAAGAGAGATTGGATAATCTCGTTACTGCCATTGGCTGCCCAGATTGAATCTGCTGTGAAATTTGTTCCAGATAGAGTATTTATAAATTTGCCTAGAGATGTGCGCAGAACTGTGGCATCACGATCTGGATAGCGATTTAAAGTTGTGGCAACCCTATGTACGCGGTCGGCAATCGCTTGTGCGAGTTCAGGAGATGGAGCATAAGGATTCTCGTTGGTATTTAACGTCGCCTCAGCTGGAACCTGTGGCGCTCCATACGGGGAAAGGGAAGTTAATTCATCGCGAAGTGGCAGCCAAAGTGGCCATTTCTTCTCGTATTCGATGTAGTGCAACCCGCGTAAGAAGGTTTGTACAGATAGCCCGCTGCTGTGGCAGGCGCATCCACCTGTTGGGAGTACGTGGTTTGAACCCGCTGAATAATCGCCAAGTGACACTGGTGAGAAGCGTCCGATGAAGACTGCGCCAGCGTTACGAATTTTCAACGCATCTTGCGCAGCGTTCTGGGTTTGGATCTCTAAGTGTTCTGCTGCATAGGCATTTACGACATCTAAACCTTGCGCAATTGAATCGACCATAACGATTGCAGATTGAATACCGGAAAGTGCCTCACGGATTCTGGCTGAGTGCTTCGTCTTGGCGACTCTGACTTCTAACTCTTTAACAACATCGGCTGCTAATTTTTCAGATGTCGTCACAAGAACAGCGGCGGCAATCACATCGTGCTCGGCCTGGCTAATTAGATCTGCGGCAACATCACCTGCACGCGCACTTTCATCGGCCAAGATGGCAATCTCAGTTGGGCCGGCTTCTGAGTCGATTCCAATTACTCCACGCAGCGCGCGCTTAGCAGCAGCAACATAGATATTGCCTGGGCCAGTGACCAAATCACATTTCTCGCAGAGGCCATCCATGCCATAGGCAAAGAGCGCGATTGCTTGTGCTCCACCGACTGCGTAAACCTCAGTGATACCAAGGAGTGCGCAAGCAGCAAGAATCGTTGGGTGCGGAAGTCCGCCAAACTCTTTCTGCGGTGGTGATGCAACTGCGATGCTGGAAACTTTTGCAATCTGCGCTGGGATGACATTCATTAAGACGCTACTTGGGTAAACGGCGCGACCACCTGGAACATATAACCCGACGCGATCAACTGGGATCCAACGTTCAGTTACGACTCCCCCATCGACAACTTTCGTAGTAGTTACGCCGCGGGTTTGATCGTTGTGAACTTTACGGATTCGCTCGGCTGATAGTTCTAGTGCAGCACGAATCTTTGGATCTAAATCAGCAAGTGCTTTATCTAAAGCAGATTGTGGAACGCGGATTGAAGGTGGCCTAACGCCATCGAATTCTTCGGCCAGTTGGAGCAAGTCTGCCTCAGTACCTGATTTAACTTTCTGCAGAATTGGCTCAATCGCAACTAGCGCTGCAGCGATATCTAACTTCGCTCGCGGAATAGCTTTCTGGTAGCCCACTTTGGTGAGAGCTTTACCGCGTAGATCAAGCGAGCGAATCATGGGGCAAGTCTAACGGCTGCCACCTCTTCGAGGCGTTGCCAATAAAATTAGGCGATACAGCGCAAAATCACATTCGAACTAAGCAGTCGGGCCCCAAGATAGATTTCAAATCTGCGCTCAAACTTGGCGATGCTGTTACGAGTGCATCAATCTTCATAGTTGTTAGCACGCCTTGGTCATCGATCTGCATATGGACTTCGCGTTTTCCGGGATGAGAACGCAGAATTTCCTTCATACGATCGACTACTGGTGGTGTGCACTGCGCAATTGGTAAAGAGATTAAGAGCGGCCCAACTGGTCCAGTCGAAACATCGAGGGACTTCATTTCAAGCGCAGTAAAACGCAAAACTTCATCGCGACGTTCGAATCGACCGCGAACTGTGACAACGCGATCTTCAATCAAGGTAAGTGCATATTGATTGTAAGTATTTGAGAAGAAGAGAACTTCTATAGCGCCTTCGAGATCTTCCAGGCTAACAATCGCCCACGATGAACCTGTGCGAGAGACTTTGCGTTGAACGCCGGTAATCAAGCCTCCTAAAGTGACCATGCCATCTGGCGTGCTTTCATCACTTTGTAGCGCGCTAATAGACATATCGGTATTGGAACGCAAGATATGTTCAACGCCGAGAAGAGGATGATCTGAAACATAGAGACCCAGCATTTCGCGTTCAAAGACCAGCAGCGTCGCCTTATCCCATTCAAATGTAGGTATCTCAATTTCCAGACCTGAAACTTGCGTCATCGAATCGCCTCCGAAGAGATCAAACTGTCCGATCGCTTCTGCGCGCTTGGTTTCGATGACTGAGTCAATTGCTTCTAGGTGAACTGACATCAACGCTTTACGTGGATGGTTTAGCGAATCGAATGCTCCACCTTTGATTAAAGATTCAATTGTTTTCTTATTGCAAACTTGCGCATCTACTTTGGCGAGGAAATCACCGAATGAGGTAAACGCTCCCTTTGTTGTACGCGCAGATTTAATTGAAGCGACCACGCCTTCACCAACGTTACGGATTGCAGCAAGTCCAAAGCGGATATCTTTGCCACGCGGTGTGTATTCAGCATTTGATTCATTGACATCGGGGGGAAGAACCTTGATGCCCATACGACGGCACTCGGATAAGTAGAGCGCTGACTTATCTTTATCATCACGCACACTGGTAAGCAGGGCTGCCATATATTCGGTTGGATAATTTGCCTTGAGATAACCGGTCCAGAATGAGACAACTCCGTAACCTGCGCTATGTGCTCGGTTAAATGCATAGTCAGAGAAGGGAATAAGAACATCCCATAAACGTTTGATGGCGGCGGTTGAGAATCCATTTTCTTTCATGCCGGCTTCGAAAGGTATGTATTCCTTATCCAGAATTTCCTTATTCTTCTTACCCATCGCCTTACGTAAGAGATCTGCACGACCAAGTGAGAACCCGGCAACTTTCTGGGCGATCGCCATTACTTGTTCCTGATAAACAATTAGCCCATAGGTATCTCCCAAAATTTCTTGGAGAACTTCAGAGAGCTCTGGGTGAATTGGTTCAACTGGTTTGCGACCATTCTTACGATCGGCATAGTTATTGTGTGCATTTTCGCCCATTGGACCAGGGCGGTAGAGCGCGATAACCGCAGATATGTCGGCAAATGAATCTGGCGCCATGCTGCGAAGGAGCGCGCGCATTGGTCCACCATCGAGTTGAAATACACCAAGTGTGTCACCGCGCGATAAGAGTTCGAATGTCTTTTGATCTGACAGTGGTAGATCTTCAAGGACTACATCTATTCCTTGGTTCTCTTTGATATTTAGAAGCGCGTCATCTAATACGGATAAGTTGCGAAGACCCAAGAAATCCATCTTTAACAAGCCAGTTGATTCGCAGGCGCCCATATCGAACTGGGTAATGATTGCTCCATCGGCTTCGCGGCGATGGATTGGGATTACATCAAGTAGCGGCTCGCGAGAGAGGATTACGCCAGCGGCGTGAACTCCCCATTGGCGCTTAAGACCTTCAAGTCCGCGCGCTAAATCTACGACCTTCTTTGAATCAGGATCGGTGTTGTAGAGCTCGCGAAATTCGCCGGCTTCGCCATGGCGTGAGTCTTGTGAATCAAATACTCCAGCAAGTGAAATATCTTTCCCCATCACTGAAGGTGGGAGCGCTTTCGTTAACTTCTCACCAATTACATATGGATAGCCTAAAACGCGAGTGGCATCTTTAATTGATTGCTTAGATTTAATTGTGCCGTAGGTGATGATCTGGGCTACGCGATCTTCGCCGTATTTCTCAGTTGCGTAACGGATCATTTCGCTGCGCCGACGTTCATCAAAGTCCAGATCGATATCAGGCATGGAGATACGTTCTGGATTTAAGAATCGCTCAAAAAGTAAGCCGTGCTCGATTGGATCAAGGCCGGTGATTCCGAGTGAGTAAGCAACTAATGAGCCAGCAGCAGAGCCGCGACCAGGACCAACACGGATTCCAACTTTCTTGGCATGCGCAACTAGATCTGCAACAACTAAGAAGTAACCCGGAAATCCCATATTGGCCATGACATCTAATTCGTAATTTAAACGAACACGATGAGCATCTGTTGCCCTATCCCCGAAACGAGTAACCAACCCGCGCTCTGCCTCTTTACGTAACCAAGAATCTTCTGTTTCACCTGGCGGCACCGCAAATGCGGGCATGAGATTTTCGCCTTCGCGAAGTTTTACATTGCAGCGCTCGGCGATGAGCAGGGTGTTATCGCAGGCTTCAGGCAGATCCTTAAAGAGCTCGCGCATTTGCGCAGGTGACTTTAGATAGAACTCATCGTTATCGAATTTAAAGCGCTTTGGATCTGCCAGAGTTGAACCAGATTGCACGCAGAGCAGCGCTTCATGCGCCGGCGCATCTTCATGGCGGGTGTAGTGCAGGTCGTTTGTCGCAAGCAGCGGCAGTTTAAGTTCGCGGCCAAGTTTGATGAGATCTTCTTTAACGCGGGTTTCAACATCAATGCCGTGATCCATTAGTTCAAGGAAGAAGTTATGTGCGCCAAAAATATCTCGGTAATCACTTGCCGCGCGCATCGCTTCTTTATAATTTCCCATACGCAGGCGAGTCTGGATTTCTCCACCCGGGCAACCAGTAGTTGCGATCAAACCATCAGCATATTTAGAGAGTAGTTCACGATCCATGCGCGGCTTGTAGTAATAACCTTCAAGGGATGCAAGAGATGAGAGCTTAAATAAATTAGCGAGACCATGATTGTTCTCGGCCAAGATGGTCATATGCGTATATGCACCGCCGCCTGAAACATCGTCCTCTCCGCCATCGGCCCATTGCACCTTCTTCTTATCAAAGCGCGATTCTGGAGCAACGTAGGCTTCGATACCGATGATCGGTTTAACGCCCGCCTTCACCGCCTGCTTATAAAAATCAAAGGCGCCGAAAACATTTCCGTGATCAGTCATTGCGATCGCCGGCATCTCTTGGCGCGCTACTTCTTCTACGAGATCGCCGATACGTGCGGCACCATCGAGCATTGAATATTCAGTGTGCACATGAAGGTGCACAAAAGAATCTTTACTCGCTTTTGGCTGGGTTGGGTTTTCGGTTGTCACAGTTGCACAAGATTAGTCGTTACGGCAGAACAGCTTCGGATAGCAACGCCAAGCAAGCCTGAAGGTCAGGTGCATAGGGAGCGTTGAGAACCAGTTCCTCGGATGAGACGGGATGTTTAAAGCGAAGTTCAAGGGCGTGTAACCAAGGACGTGACATGGCTAACGATTTTCCGAGCACTGGATCTGCTCCATAAGTTGTATCGCCAACTAGCGGATGATTTAGCGCCGAGAAGTGAACTCGGATTTGATGCGTGCGTCCGGTCTCTAACTCAACTTTAACGAGTGAGACGGAGCGATAAAACTCGATAACTTCGTAGTGGGTGATGCTCTCTTTGCCCTCGGCAATAACTGCAAAGCGATGATCTTCTTTTGGGTGGCGATCAATTGGCGCATCAATTGTTCCAGAAACAGGATCCATATGACCTTGCACGAGCGCGTGATAAGTCTTTTCAACTTCGTGGTTGCGGAATGCTTCCTTCAATCGTGTGTAGGCAATATCAGTTTTTGCAACGATCATTAAACCGCTCGTGCCAACATCTAAGCGATGAACGATTCCAGCGCGTTCGGCAGGACCCGAAGTAGAAATTGTGTAACCGGCTGCCATAAGCGCGCCGACAACGGTTGGCCCCATCCATCCTGGGCTTGGATGCGCGGCACAACCAACCGGTTTATCAACTACGACAATATGTTCATCATCGTAAACAACGCGCAACCCATCAAGTGGAGTCAGCGGAATTGGATCTTGATTTAGCGGTTCTGGCATCAAGACATCGATAACTTGTCCGCTAATTACCCGCTCTGACTTAGCCATAGCTCGCCCTGAAGTTGTGATGTCGCCATCTTCTAGAAGTTTTACGATTGCGGTGCGCGAAAGGCCAAGGACTCGCGTCAGGGCGCTATCTATTCGTTCGCCCGCAACTCCTTCAGGAACGCTTAATGTGCGCGCTTCGCGTGACATTTACGCCTCCTCGGAACGATCTTTTTTCTCGACATTTGCTGGCTCTATCGGAGAAATATTTTTAATTGACAGGACCACTGCGATCGCTGTTGCAACCACAATAGCGCTATCTGCGATGTTAAATACCGGCCAATTTGGTAGTTCAATCCAGTCGATCACATGGCCGGTAAAGAAGCCCGGCGCACGGAAGATTCGATCAGTTAAGTTACCTACGATTCCGCCAAGGGCTAGACCAATCACGATCGCCCATCCCTTGGAGGTGATCTTTGGTGCGTAGTATGCAATTGCGGCTACGACGCAACAAGCAAATATTGAGAGAATAAAAGTTGCACCCGTCGCAAAGCTAAATGCCGCTCCAGAGTTTTTTACCAGCGTTAACTGCAGGAATGATCCAATCAATTTAATGGGATCTCGGGAATCTAAATTAGCGATCGCCCAAGTCTTGGTAGCGAAATCGATTAGCCAGATTATCCAGGCGATTAGATAGAGGCGTTTAACCAAGCCAAACTTTGCTTTGCCGGAATTGGGTTGTGAAGCTGGGCGCACCTTAGCGCCGCTCTTCCTTCTGCTTACAGATCATGCAGAGGGTAGCGCGTGGAAATACTTGCAGGCGCGCTTTGCCGATTGGGCTGCCGCACTCTTCGCAACTTCCATAAGTTTTATTGTCGATTCGATCAAGGGCGCGCTCTGTTTGTAAGACCATATCGCGCGCGTTGATTACCAGAGACATCTCGTGTTCACGTTCAAAAGTTTTGGTACCTGAATCTGCCTGATCATCTCCAGCGCCTTCACCAGAATCAGAAATCAACTCATCCATCTCTGCTTCTACAAGAGCAAGTTCGCGACGCAAGCGTTCAAGATCAGCAGAGATTTCAGTGCGAACTGCCTTTAACTCTGCAGCCGACCATGGCGCTTCACCATCGCTGGCAGTTACTGGAGTTGGCGCTGCTTTGATTGGCTTAAGCGGCGCAACTTTCTTTCCACTCTTGACTGGGCGAGGAGGTGGGGGCATTACTAGACGGCGCTCTTCAACTACTGGAGCAGCAACTGGCGCAACAACTGTTGCAACGCTAACTGTTTGAGATTTTTCATCAACGGTAAGAGTTGTCTTTCCAGCCTTAGATGGGAAAGGTCGAACTGGCGCTTTCTTGAAGGCAGATTTCTTGGCTGGCGCTTTTTTAACAGCAGCTTTTTTAGCTGGCGCTTTCTTAGCAACTTTCTTAGCCGGAGCTTTCTTAGCAACTTTCTTGGCAGGGGTTTTCTTGGCCGCGGCTTTCTTAGCAGGCGCCTTCTTTGCCTTGGCTACCTTCTTAACCGGCTTCTTCACGGTCTTCTTTTTTGCTGGCACGCCGCGCACCTTATGCCCTTTTCCACGCGCCACCAACTTTGCCACTCATCGCCCGCGCAAATTCTTGAACAGTTCTGCGCAAGGCGGGCGTTAGACTCGCCTCCTTATGAATTCTCCAAAGATGCGCCCAATTGCCGCAGCGATCGACCTCCCAGGTATGGAGCGTTCGATCCTAGATTTCTGGCGCACCAATTCGATTTTCGAGGCGAGCACGCAAGCTAGAGAAGGCGCGCAACCTTGGACCTTCTATGAAGGCCCTCCAACAGCCAATGGAATGCCCGGAACTCACCACATCGA
This sequence comes from Actinomycetota bacterium, assembly GCA_026392815.1. Lineage (GTDB taxonomy): Bacteria > Actinomycetota > Actinomycetes > Nanopelagicales > Nanopelagicaceae > Planktophila. The sequence goes on along the minus strand of JAPLBI010000008.1, from coordinate 5,910 downwards.
AGCGCGCGTCTTTAAAGATGTCTTTCCGCGTTATCAAACGATGAAGGGCAAATATGTAACTCGCAAAGCGGGTTGGGATTGCCACGGCTTGCCAGTTGAGATCGCTGTCGAAAAAGAGTTAGGTTTTACTGGAAAAGGCGATATTGAAAAATACGGAATTGCCGCCTTTAACGATAAGTGCCGCGAATCAGTAACTCGCCATGTTGATGCATTTACAACGATGACCAACCGAATGGGTTTCTGGGTTGATTTTGATCAGGCTTATTGGACGATGGCTCCTGAATATGTCGAAAGCGTTTGGTGGAGCTTAAAAGAGATATGGAAGAAAGGTCTTCTAGTTCAAGATCACCGCGTTGCACCATATTGCCCGCGTTGTGGAACCGGCCTCTCCGATCATGAGTTAGCGCAGGGATACGAAACAGTTACCGATCCATCTGTATATGTTCGTTTTCCAGTTACATCTGGTGAGTTAGCCGACCTCGGCGCTGCGTTGCTGGTTTGGACAACAACGCCTTGGACCTTAGTTTCAAATACCGCTGTTGCGGTTCACCCAGATGTTGATTATGCCGTCGCTGAAGTTGTGGTTGAAGAAAACCGCGAAGTCCTAGTTGTTGCAGAGGCTCTTCTCAGCGCACTCTCCGGTGAAGTTAAAGTCTTAAAGGTTATAAAGGGTAGAGATCTCGAGCGCGTTACCTATAAGCGCCCATTAGATTTGATCGAGATTCCAGATTCTCATTTCATAGTTCTGGCAACATATGTAACAACTGAAGATGGAACTGGCTTAGTTCACCAATCCCCTGCCTTTGGCGCAGACGATTTAGCGGTTTGCCGTGGTTATGGTCTTCCTGTTGTAAATCCAATCGCACCCGATGGAAAGTTCTTAGCCGATGTTCCACTAGTTGGCGGGGTCTTCTTTAAGGAAGCCGATAAGACTTTGGTTAAGGAACTTAAATCACGCGGTGTTTTATATAAGCACCAGCCATTTGAGCACCCATATCCACACTGCTGGCGCTGTCACACCGCACTTATTTATTACGCGCAACCATCTTGGTATATCCGCACGACCTCAATTAAAGATGAGTTGATCCGCGAGAATAACAAGACCAATTGGCACCCCGAGACAATTAAGACTGGCCGTTACGGTGATTGGCTCAATAACAACATTGACTGGGCGCTTTCGCGAAATCGTTTCTGGGGAACGCCGCTCCCGATCTGGCGTTGCGAAGATAAACATGAAGTCTGCGTTGATTCACTTGCTGAACTCGGCGCGCTAGCCGGACAAGAACTCTCCAACCTTGATCCACATCGCCCATTTGTTGACGACATCACTTTCCCATGTGCGCAATGTTCTAAGGAAATGAATCGTGTTCCTGAAGTTATCGACTGTTGGTATGACTCAGGCGCTATGCCATTTGCGCAGTGGGGATACCCACATAAGCCTGGTTCAGTTGAAAAGTTTAAAGCTGCTTATCCTGCCGACTTTATCTGCGAAGCGATCGATCAAACGCGCGGCTGGTTCTACACGCTGATGACAATTGGAACCTTGGTCTTTGATCAAAGTTCATACAAGAGCGTGCTCTGCCTCGGCCACATCCTTGATAAAGATGGTCGCAAGATGAGTAAGCACTTGGGCAATGTCCTTGAGCCGATTTCGCTAATGGATCAACATGGCGCAGATGCGGTGCGTTGGTACATGTTGGCCGCCGGATCTCCTTGGTCTGCGCGCCGCGTTGGCCACGATGCAATTAGCGATGTTGTACGCAAGACCTTACTTACCTACTGGAACACGATCTCATTCCATACTCTCTATGCCGAAGCATCGGGATTTGAACTAAGCCAATCACCGGCGCTCAAGGATCGTTCGATGATGGATAAATGGATCATCAGCGAGCTAAACGCACTTATTCAAGAAGTTGATAAGTCGTATTCGGAATTTGATTCACAGAACGCAGGTAAGGCGCTAGCCAGATTTATCGACGACCTCTCTAACTGGTATGTGCGACGCTCGCGTCGTCGTTTCTGGGATGGCGACACCGCTGCCTTGGCAACACTTCATGAATGTCTAGTCTCATTGACTCAGCTACTTTCACCAATGGTTCCATTTATTACCGAGCATGTTTGGCAAGAGTTGGTAAAGGTTGCAGATCCATCCGTTGCCGCCTCTGTGCACCTAACAGATTTCCCTATCGCCGATCCTTCCCGAATTAACCTAGAACTAAATGCGCAAGTTGCGATGACTCGACGCGTTGTTGAATTGGGCCGTTCTGCTCGCGCTGAATCGGCGATCAAGATTCGCCAGCCACTGCAACGCGCTCTGATTTCTGCAAATGGCTGGTCGACTCTGCCAACAGATATGAAGGAACAGATCGCAGATGAGTTAAATGTGATCGATCTAGCCGATATCGCCGATGCCGATGGAGATTTAGTTGATATCTCTGTAAAGGCTAACTTCAAATCACTCGGCGCTAAGTTTGGCAAAGAGGTTCAAGATATTGCTAAGGCGATTGCTGCTACCGATCCAACAGAACTTGTTAAGGGTCTTCGCAAATCTGGTAGCGCCAAAGTGGGCACATGGGAGATTGATTTAGCTGATCTCGTTGTGACTGAAGTGCCGAAATCTGGCTGGATGGTTGCTAGCCACGATGGCGAATCGGTAGCTCTTGATCTAGCGCTAACACCTGAGTTAATTGAGACCGGAAACGTTCGTGAAGTAATCCGCTTTATCCAGGAACGTCGCAAGAGCGATGGCTTTGAGATCTCGGACCGGATCAAAGTTCGCTGGAACGCGGAACAATCAGTTCTATCTGCAATTTCAAGTGCAAAGGCGCATATCAGCGATGAAGTACTTGCTCTCGAGTTCGAGCGCGATGAAACGATTGCAACTAGCGATAATGAACTTGGGATCGAAGTAGTACTTAAAAAAGCTTAGAAAGTTATATTTAAAGTACAACGATGATGATGCTCTTGGCCAGGCTAATGCCGATCAAGAGAACGATAAATGAAAGATCAATTGCTACTCCACCCAAACGCAGTGGTGGCACGAAGCGACCAACAAATTTCATTGGTGGATCGGTTATTGAATAAATCAATTCGAAGAAAGCGATCAAGAAAGATTTAGGGCGCCAATTAGGTGCAAAAATTCTGGCGTAGTCAACAATTAAGCGAATGAAAAGTGCATACTTGAAGAGATCAAGTAGCGTGAGCAGGAGTGAAATAATCATTAACTGAGAGGGAAGGTTCTTAAATCAACTCTGGTTAAAGAAACTTGCCTGTGCTGCAGCGGTCTTATCTTCGCTGCTTACATTTACATTTGCAGGTGAGAGAAGGAAGACTTTATGGCTAACGCGTTCGATACGTCCGTGTAGACCAAATACAAGTCCGCTAGCGAAGTCAACTAGACGTTTACGTTCGCTCTCTTCCATGTCATCGAGATTGATGATGACTGGATTACCTTCGCGGTAGTGCTCGCCCATTTTGCGGGCTTCAGAGTATGAACGTGGTTGCAAAGTGATGATGTGGTAATTCGACTCTTGAACTGGAGCAGCTGCCACAGTTGAACCAACGACGGTCACGCCGGCGCGATCACGAGATGGACGTGCGATCTCGCGTGCTGGACGTTCGGTGTTGCGAACTGGAGTTGCTTCTTGTTGTTGAGCTTCTTCATCGGTATCTACCAAACCGAGGTAGCCCATCATTTTATTGAGTGCAGACATAGGTAAAGGTTAGGGGTGATAGGTCCGCGAACCGAGGATTTGGCTACCTATACGGATATGTGTCGCGCCATGGGCGATGGCAATTTCAAAGTCAGAACTCATGCCAGCAGATAGTGATTTTGCGCTTGGGAATCGGCTGATAAAACGTTGGTGAATTTGCGCGATCTCGGCGAAGGCGAGTTGATGTTCATACTCAACCGGGGGAACGCACATCAACCCTTTGAGTTCTAGCGCCGAACTTGCTGCAACCACATCGGCAAGCCCTGCCAGTTCTTGCTCAACTACTCCCCCTCTATCGGGTGCGCCATCTAAAGAGAGCTGGATAAAGACGCTAATTTTCTTATTTGTCTCTTCGCAGATGCGGTTTAACTTTTCGATATGACTGATTTGATCTAAGGAATGAATCACATTGGCCCAAGAAGCTATCTCACGTAATTTTCGACTCTGCACTTGTCCTTGATAATGCCAAATCCCAGGCACTTCTAAGGATTTCTCCGCGCCTTCTTCGGTTCGATTCTCGCCAAAATTTCCTTCGCCAAGATCGCGAAGAATTTGAACATCGGATACTGGATAAGTTTTTGTAACAGCGATCAAAGTTATCTCGGCAAGATCTCGCCCGGCTAACTGTGCAGCGCTAGCAATTCGTGACTTCACATCTTGCAGTGAGTTGCTTATAAATTCACGGCGTTCAGTCATAGCCAGACCAACCCTGCTTGGCGCCCGGTGGCTCCATCTCGCCTATAAGAGTAGAGATCATCGTGTTCTATGGTGCAGCGACTTTGGTTATCAATATCTGTAATCCCCAATTTTTGAAGATCTGCGATAAGGGCAGAGATTAGATCCAGGGAAGGAGTTCCAGATGCTGTTTGGCTAGCGCTCTCTGGATGGCTTGCAGCCACTTCGCTAAAGATTTCTTTAGATACTTCATAGCATTTGCCACAAATAGCAGGACCGATAACAGCTGAAATCTGAGCATCGGAAATCTCGCGCATTACATCTATAGCTTTTTCCGCTACTCGGTTTAGCAAACCTTTACGACCAACGTGAACTGCCGCAACAGCGTCCTTGGATTTGAGTAAGAGTGGAATGCAATCGGCAACCATGACCGCAAGAGTTATTCCTGGGATGCCAGTAACTAGCGCATCCGCAGTTGGAATTTCGTCGGTAACTTCTTCAATGATCGCAACGCGATTGCCATGGACTTGGTTCATATACTGAGTGGGTCCAAATTTTGCGGCAATCAAAGCGCGATTACTGGTAACTACCTCCGCAATATCCCCGACATGGTCTCCCAAGTTAAGGGATGCATATTCACCAGAACTGTTGCCACCTAAGCGATCGGTAAAGAAGGTTCCCATAGTTAGCTCACTCACCTTTGGAGTGGAGCTAATTACTTCATAAAGTCGGGAACGTCGATCTCATCTTCAGCAACGAGATCTTCAAAGGTAACGCGCTTACGAGGTGCGCTGCCATCGAGATCAAGAGCGACAGAAATTGGATCGTTACTTGGAATTGGATCTGCGATACCTGACAGGCTCGCCTTATCAATTACCGGAACTGAAACCTTCTTTGGTTCTCCGCCATCAAAGCCAGCAGCAATAACGGTGATGCGAACTTCATCGCCTAGAGCGTCATCAATAGTTGTACCGAAGATTATGCGGGCGTTGGGATGCGCAGCTGCTTGAACTAGTTCGCAAGCCTCGTTGATCTCAAAGAGCCCAAGGTCTGATCCACCAGCAACTGAGAGAAGAACTCCCATTGCGCCGTCAATAGATGCTTCAAGTAGCGGGCTTGAGATCGCAAGCTCTGCAGCACGTGTTGCGCGATTTTCTCCGCGCGCAGATCCGATTCCCATAAGAGCAGAACCAGCATCGGTCATAACTGTTTTAACATCTGCAAAGTCAAGGTTGATAAGACCTGGTTGTGTAATGATTTCGGTAATTCCTTGAACGCCTGAGAGAAGAACTTGATCAGCGCTCTTAAATGCATCGACTGCAGTTATGTTGCGATCTGAAATTGCAAGTAAGCGATCATTTGGAATAACAATCAAGGTATCTACTTCTGCACGGAGTAGTTCGATTCCTTCATCTGCTTGCGCAGAGCGAATCTTTCCTTCAAATGAGAACGGACGAGTTACAACACCGATTGTTAGCGCACCAAGATCGCGTGCGATCTTTGCAACGATTGGTGCTCCACC
>JAPLBI010000015.1 GCA_026392815.1 Actinomycetota bacterium | reverse complement strand
CCCGGCAAAGTGCTCTAGAAAGAGAGCTGCAGTGACCGAGCCTGCACTGAAATGTTTCTTCGATGTGATGTGGCTTAAATCTGCAATTGGACTTTCCAGAGCTTCCTTATAGTCATCTACCAACGGCATATGCCAGACGCGGTCTCCGGATCGCTCCCCCGCTTCTGAAAAACTCTTGGCTACTTTCTCATCTCGCGTATACATCGCAGCGTGTTGTCTACCTAAGCCAAGTGTTGCTGCGCCAGTAAGTGTTGCAATATCGATTAGGTAATCAGGGTTTAAATTTATATCGGCATAGGCCATGCCATCGGCAAGCACTAGACGACCTTCTGCATCTGTATCTAATACTTCAACGGTCTTGCCACCGTAGTGGGTAATGACATCACTTGGACGTTGGGAAGTACCAGATAGCGCATTTTCGGCGAGCATCATCAATACTGTTACTTGTACTTGCGGCTGGAAATATGGAAGAGCAGAGATAGCGCCTAACGCCGCAGCAGAGCCAGCCATATCGGATTTCATCGCTGTCATAAATTCGTAAGGGCGCTTTAGAGATACACCGCCAGTATCAAATGTGATTCCTTTACCGACAATTACAACGTGCGGAAGTATTCCGGCAGATTTCTTCTTACCCTTTGGGTGATATGAGATTTGAACGAAACGTGGTCCGGGCTTTGGTGATGAATTTCCGACTGCACGTAAACCGCCGAATTCTGCCAAATCTTTACCTGCTAAAACCTTTATCTCTAGGCCGTTGTCGGCGGCGATCTTCACCGCTTCATCTGCGAGCCAGAGCGGGGTCTTAATATTTGATGGGGTATGAATCAGATCTCTAGTGCGAGAAATGGCGTTTGCGATCATTGAAGCATCATTAATTGCCGCTGGGGAATCTGTATGAAATAGAAAGAGTGGAATCTCTTGAGTTGGCCCTGTTTTCTGTGTCCAAATATAAGCGCCCAGTTGTGTCGAAATTGCAAAAGCTTTTAACTGCTGGTTGTCAGAGACACAGAGCGATGCGATTGTTACCGCTTTGCCCCGACCTTTTCTTCCAAGAGCGGCGCCTGCTTGACGTATCGCAGAAGTTGTTTCATCACCAAGTCCGATTAAGAGAATTCGATCGGCAGCAAAGTGATTTGATGAAACAGGAATTTCAAAAATTTCGCCAGCTTTTCCAGTTGCCGCGAAGAAGGCCAATTCATCGCGCAGGTCTATCTCAAAAGTTTCTTCTAATTTTTCAATTAACTTAAGGTGAGACGGGAAGTTGTATTCCGGTTTTACTTCTTTTTCTAGATTTTTCTCTAGTTTTTTCTCTGGATTTTTACTCGCTTGCGTAAACCCAATTGCGATTGATTGCGCATCAGCGAGCGCATCAGATAAAGATTTAAGGTCTACAGCAATCGGCTGAAGCACAAGAGTTACTTACTTCTTGATAAGTGCTACAGCTGCTTCAAGGGCGGCGCTGAGATTATTTGCTTCTTGGGGGTTGAGTTCGACGACAAGGCGGCCGCCACCTTCTAGCGGAATACGCATAACTAACGAGCGCGCTTCCTTGGTTACTTCCATGGGTCCATCACCAGTACGGGGTTTCATGGCTGCCATGGGGAGAACTCCTTTGATACATAAATGTCGGCTAGATTGCGCCGTTGGTTACTTAAGAGGAGAAGTATCTCGCAGAACTGGCTGAGTATGAAATCGGAGGCGCAATTAGCCCATTCCAAGCAGGGCGGTGATGCGAGTTTTTCCAGAAGCCATGACGGTTGAGACCGATTTTTCAGGAACGCCTAAAAGGGTGGCGATATCGCTGACCGCCATCTGGCGAAGGTAATGGAGCGAGAGGATTATCCGCTCCTCCTCGGGCAACTGCGCCAAGGCCTCAGCCAAGGTAAGGGGCGCAGTCATAGCCCCAAGGTTACTCGCGTGGGCGCAGTGATGTGGAGAGGCGAGCCAATGAGATTCGCACCCCAACCCAGAGAAACGGTGCGATCGCTAGAAACTTTAAGCGAGAACACTCAATTGTCTCTGACCAATTGAATTTTGTTGATGTGGAGTTAATCGGTGAAAGTACAAATGAACCGGTTCCTTTAAGAACTTTTCCCGTGTGCACTACATCGCAAATCTCAGGTGGTTGCCACTTTGTTACAACCATGGTGTCCAAAAGACCAAGCGATGAAAACTTCGGATAGAACTTATAGAGCGGACCTGTAAATGCTGAGATCGAAGTTCCAGCGCCTTCGCGAATTTGTGAAGTAACCCAAACTTTAGTTTGCAGCATCCAGTTTCCCTGTGATTCCCAATCCGCGATCGCCGCCCAAGCCCGTTCTTGAGAGCATGGCAAAGTAATTGTGATTCTAAGTGTGTTAGACATTTGCTCGCTCTACTTACTACTGGAGTTATTAGTTGCGATATCCAACGCTTGGTCAACGCTCTTTGCCCAATGTAGAAGCTCTCGCTGCCCTGGCTTTACAAAACCATGCTCTTCTAGATGATCAATCAAGGTAGCAAGCGGAGCATATAAATCATAAGGATCTAAAACAATGACTGGCTTAGTGTGAAACTTTAAGAATCGCCCAACCCAAATTTCAAAGAGCTCTTCCAGCGTTCCGATGCCACCAGGTAGCGCAATAAATGCATCGGAAAGATCTTCAATCATCGCCTTTCGATTGCGCATCGAATCCACGACGTGCAGTTCATCGCACTCTTTATCGGCAAATTCAATATCTACTAAGCGCTGCGGGATGACTCCGATAGTTTTGCCACCGGACTCGCGTGCACCGCGGGATACCGCTCCCATCGCCGAAATATGTCCACCACCTGAGACTAATTCCCAAGAGCGAGCGGCAATTCCTGCACCCAACGAATGAGCCAGGTCGATGTATTTGGGATCGATGGCAAGGGATGAAGAACAGTAAACGGCGATACGCATGTGGCAAAGAATAGGGGAAGGATAGGGGTTAGGCTTATCGCATGTCTGCTTCGCAAAATTCGCCACATCTGGCATCTGGCCACGGAATAGCAACTTATTCTGGAGAAACACTTTTGGATGTCTGGTTCCCAGAACCAGCACTCGGTGCGAATACTTCAAAAGTATCTACTGCGCTTGCTGAACTTGCCGGTGTAGATGAAGTCAGAAAAGTTAGACGTGAAGTTATATCTATTGAGATTGATCTCAACGTGGCGCCAACAAGCGCTGCTGATGCCTACCTACGCCTTCACTTACTCTCACATCGCTTAATCAAGCCACATGGCGCGGTTATGGATGGCATCTTCGGGTTGCTCGCCAACGTTGTTTGGACTTCTGCTGGCCCATGCGCCGTTGAAGGATTTGAATTAATTCGTGGTGCGCTACGAAACAAATATGGCCATGTCACAGTATTCGGTGTCGATAAATTCCCGCGCATGGTTGATTACGTAATTCCTTCTGGTGTTCGAATTGCAGATGCTGACCGTGTGCGGCTAGGTGCGCATCTAGCCTCTGGCACAACTGTTATGCATGAAGGATTTGTTAACTTTAACGCTGGTACTTTGGGAACATCCATGGTGGAAGGTCGAATTTCAGCGGGCGTGGTTGTTGGTGACGGAAGCGATGTTGGCGGTGGCGCTTCAATTATGGGCACCCTAAGTGGTGGTGGAAAAGAAGTTATCTCAGTTGGCGAAAAGTGCTTGCTCGGTGCAAATTCTGGACTTGGGATTTCACTTGGCAACAACTGCGTCATTGAGGCAGGAACTTATATAACTGCGGCATCAAAGGTAAAACTTCCAGATGGTGAAATTGTGAAAGCTGCATCTCTTTCTGGTGCCAGTAACTTGCTCTTCCGTCGTAATTCTCTAACCGGTGGTTTAGAAGTTGTAATGCGTACCGGTACTTGGGGTGGGTTGAATTCCATCCTGCACGCTAACTAACTAGATAAAATTGAGATTACTTCAGTGAAAACCAAGCTGAAGGCAGTTTGCTACGGCTTCTAAAAGTTTCACCGCGAAGTAGGGCAAATGATCCATCTGAACTAATCGCTTGAATTAGCGCGACCGATCCTGCAGGGTTATTTGATAGAACTGTTAACGAAATAACATCCGGAAGTGCAAAAGCCTGAGCGACAACTGCTTGAGGTATTTCTCTGGTCCATGAAGCAAAGCGAGGATTAAGTGCGACATCAACGCTTGCGCTATCAGGAACGCTAACTGTGTAAGGGGTTGCAGTACCCCAGGCGTGCTCTGATGTTTCTGTTGTACCGCCCGATGATGAAGAGAAGTAAGCGGTAATTGGACGACCTTCGTAGGTAATTATCGATCCTGCAGTTCGGTTAACTGCCGCCTTCCATATTTCCCCAAATCTAGGTTCGCTCTCTTTTGAATAACCAGCAAAGGTTTGATCGCTGATCGTTGCGTATAAATGGCAATCACAGGCGGGGCGGATCTTTGTAGATTTTGCGTACGCATATGTTCTAGATGCGATCGCTTGCGCCTCTAGCGCTTGGGTTGGCCAAGATGAGGGCACCTCACCAATCCCCCATAGATACTCATCTTGTAGGCGCACAGAGTTGATAATCGCCAATCGCTTTCCCAAAGTTTTATCTCTAATTACTTTGAGGGAAATCTGTCCATGGCGATATTTTTTCGTTGTGCCATTAGTTGTCAGCGAAATAACAGTTGGTGAACCATCTTGATAGCGAGTTCCAGACCAACGTAGAGTGAAAGAACTTCCGGTCGTAATTGCTTTGGTAGTAGTTCCCCGCGTTGTACTAATTGCAATTAGCCCATCACTTAAATTCAAATTGAGTGAGGTCTTGCTTGGAAAGGTAAGTAAAGGTATGGCCGTTTGTGTTTCACCTAAATCACCTGCAAATAGTTGAAGTTCTGCACCCTTAGAGTCACTTCTTAACTTCGCAGATGTGAGTAAATTTCCAAGGTTAATTCGAAGAATTTGGGTATCAGTCACAGTTTCAACAATTGTTCCGGTGTAGTAGTACTGCAAAATAGCGGTCGCGGATTCACCGGCTAAAGCTTTCGCTCTGGCACCGATCTGACTCATTCCGACACCATGGCCGTAGCCACTTCCTTGAAATGCAAAAGTTGCTGGAACTGTCTCAGCGTTGGCAGCGTTTGGCAGGAAAGTGATCGGTGAGATAGCAATTGAGATTGCAAGAGCAATCAGAGGCTTTTTAGACATCCTCATTTGCTGCTGCGCTCTTTCCGACCTGCATAAATTCGCGATACTGCTTGATAATCTCCGCTGGATTTCCGCGCGCCATCAACTTACCTTTATGAAGCCAAGCAACCTCATTACAAACATCTTCGATCGTTGCCATGGCGTGGCTAACTAAAATTAGAGCACGGTCTGCGGTGCGTAGCTCTTTAATGCGGTTAAGGCTCTTCTCTTTAAAGTGCGCATCACCAGTGCTGAGGGCTTCATCAACTATCAAAATATCTGGTTGCACCGTTGCCGCTACTGAAAATGCCAGGCGCGCATACATTCCAGATGAGTAAGTGCGCATTGGAGCATCTATTGCATCTCCAAGCTCTGAAAACTCAGCGATCGCATCAAACTGGCTATCAATTTCAGCGCGCGACATTCCCGCAGCAAGTCCACCTAAGTAAACATTTGCGCGCCCGGTCATAGACGGGTTAAAGCCAACGCCGAGGGCCAAGAGCGTACTAACGGAACCGTGAACTTCAATGCGTCCTTGAGTTGGGGGAACGATTCCGGAGATAACTCGCATCAGCGAAGATTTGCCGGCGCCGTTTGATCCTATGACTCCGAGCACCGTGCCGTAGTGGACATCAAGATTCACGCTATTTAGCGCGTTAACTACTCGAGTGTGTTTGTTTGAACGTCCAATAGTTTTTAGGCGCGCTTTTAAAGTAGGTCGCTTTACAACCGAAGTCTTATAGGTAAGTCCAACGTTCTGCACCGAAACGGCGAGACCATTTTTCGGGTGAATTGAATTTTGTGAATTAGAGGCGGACAGCGAAATCACGCTCCCTAGATAAGAAGAAATAAGTACCGATGAAAAAGATTGCTAGCGCCCAGATGAGTGCATGCGCTAACGAGAATAAATCTGGGGCTTGGGCATAGACCATTACTTGTGACCACGCATCAAGGAGATAGAAAATTGGATTTACTATCTCAAAACGCTTTAACTCTCCCGTTAAGTCACTTGCCTGATAAAGAATCGGAGATAAGTAAAGAAGGCTGCGAGTCATGTAAGGCAGGAAGCTGGCGATATCTCGGAAATAGACGTTGATACAAGAGATCAGAATCGCCATTCCAAGACCCATCAATAAGGCGATCAGCAATACCGGAATAGCCCAGAACATATTCCACGAATACTCAAGGCCAAGAAATGTTCGCATAATGAAGAAGATAAATAAGGTTGGAATAAATTTAAATAAGGCAATCACCGATGCAGAAATTGGAAGCATCACGCGTGGGAAGGCGGTATTTAAAATCAAACGCTGGCCAGCGGTAATTGATTTAACGCCGCCAGTTAAGCTATTGCTGATCAAATAAAAGAGAAAGAGGCTAGCGGTTAGATGTCCGTATCGAGTGGCATCGCTTTGGCCACCAATGATGTAGATCAAGAGAAAGTAAACGCCTGATAGAAGAAGTGGATTCAAGACCAACCAGAGTTGGCCAAAGACCGAGCCGTAGTGTTGCTCACGAAGTTCGGACCTTGAAAACTCTGAGATAAATGAGCGGCGGGCCCAAAGGGAGCGCAGATATGAACCCAGCGGTGGCAGACCAGCGCGAAAGGGTTCGTAAACGGTTACAGGAGCGCTCATATGGGTAAAGGCTACCGCAGCGTTTTAGTTGAGGTGATGAACCCCGCGCCCCAAGCGAAATGCATTGTTGGAATAATCGATAGAAGTGAAAAGAATTCACGGATTGACCGCGAAATCAGCGCTGCAGATAGGCCCACAAAAACTCCATAAACAAAGACCGGAATATAGAGAATTGGATGGATCAAAGATCCACCGATTACTGAAGCTACACAACCGATTAGCGTCACCGGTGGCGCTAAGTAACGTAAATTAATTGTTCCGCTATGGCTACGCGAAACTACTCTTCGCCAAGTTCCATACTGAAAATACTGCTTTGCTAACTTTCTTAAATTCGGGCGCGGGCGATATGTAACTTGAAGTCTAGGATCAAAGTAAATCAATCCACCGTCTTTGCGCAATCGAAAATTTAACTCCCAATCCTGTGCGCGGGTATATCGCTCATCAAAGCCACCTGCTTGGTTAATTGCTTCACGCTTAAATGCTCCGAGATAAACGGTGTCTACTTCTCCGGCTTCTCCACCAGTATGAAAACGAGATGCTCCAACTCCTAAAGGGCTGCGCATCGCACGTGCAACCGCCTTTTCAAAGCTACTTACTCCCTCTGCAGCCATAACTCCGCCAACGTTTACGGCGCCAGTTTGCTTAAGAATTTCAACTGCCAGAGTCAGATAGTCATGTGGAATTTTTGCATGGCCATCAACGCGAACAATTATTGGATGTGTAGAAGCAGCTACTGCCAAATTAAGCCCAGTCGCTGTTTTTCCAGTTGGATTGGCTACCAATTTAACTCGCGGATCTCTGGCTGATAGCGACTTTGCAATTTCATCTGTGCGATCTTGAGATGGGCCGAGAGCGAGAATTACTTCAAAAGCCCCGCGATAATCCTGGGAAAGGATTGCCGAAATGGATTCTGCTAAGTGCGCCTCTTCATTTAGAACGGGAAGAATCACGCTAACTGCTGGTGAGACAGATAACTCGCCCATAGATGTCGACATAACCCTTCTACGCTATCGCCCAAGTAGAGTTCGTATGTGAAGTCGACGCGAGCAGTAAAGGTTATTACATCACTTTCTGTGGGTGTAGTTCTTCTCGCATCGCTATCTTGGATCGGATTAGGCCAAGTAAGCGGCAGGATCGATCGCATTAGCGTCTTCGCTGGGCTAGATAATCGCCCTGAGAAAACATCTAAAGCACTTAACTATTTATTGGTTGGATCAGATACGCGTGAAGGTCTAACTAAAGAAGAGATGAAAGCCCTGCGCGTTGGAAGTACCAAGACTGCAGCTGGCGGAAGATCTGACACGATGTTGTTGGTTCACATCAGCAAGAACCGCGATAAAGCCTTTCTGGTATCACTTCCGCGTGATTCGCTCGTAACGATTCCGGCTCATTTGAGCACAGATGGAAAATCGCAGATTCCTGATCGTGAGAATAAGTTAAATGCCGCCTTCGCATTCGGTGGCGCACCGCTTCTTATCGAAACTATCGAACGTGCTACAAATCTGAAGATGGATCACTACATTGAAGTGAGCTTTGCTGGTTTCGCTGGAATCGTAAATGCTCTTGGCGGTATTGAAGTCTGTACCAAGGTAGATATCGATGATCCAAAGAGCCACCTAGTGCTCAGCGCTGGCACACATACCCTTGATGGAATCGAAGCCCTCAAATATGTTCGCACCCGTGACTTTGATGGGCGCGGCGATATCGGACGTATGCAACGTCAACAACAATTTATGAGTTCAGTAATCAAGAAGGCAACCAGTTCTGGAGTGCTGCTAAATCCAATTAAATTAGTTAACTTTTTAAATGCCGCGATCTCTACCATAAAAATGGATGAGAACTTAAGCAAGAACGATCTATTGGATCTTGCTAAGCAGATGCGCGGACTCTCTTCCGGAAATGTTCGTACCTTGACAGTTCCACTTACGACTGCAAATGGCAGACATCCCACCGCTGGATCGGTTGTAATTTGGGATCCAGTTCTAAGCGCTGATTTGTGGACGAGAATTCGCGACGATGCAGCGCTGGTAGATGAAGTGACTCCATCACCATCAGCAAGTTCATCTTCATCGGCATCAGCATCTGCAAAGCCAGTTATTGTCGATAAATTTAAGACGCGTACCGCAGCGGAAAATCCATGCGGGGAAATCAAATAGAAGGTGCTTTAGACTAAAACCCTATGAAACTCTCAGTTATTGGTTGTGGCTATCTCGGAGCTACTCACGCAGCATGTATGTCATCACTTGGCTTTGAAGTTGTTGGCGTTGATACCGACCAGCACAAGGTAGATCTGCTTTCTCGTGGCGAACTTCCTTTCTATGAACCAGGCTTAGATACTTTGCTCGCAGCAGAGATGAAGACCGGGCGACTCTCATTTACAACAGATTTTTCAGCAGTTGCTGATGCCGACGTTCACTTTATTTGTGTTGGAACACCGCAGAGTAAAGATGGCCTTGCCGCCGATTTAACATATGTGAAATCTTCCGTTGCAGCGATCGCGCCACATTTAAAGGACGGCTCACTCGTTGTTGGAAAATCAACAGTTCCAGTGGGCACCGCCCAAGCGCTGCGCGATATTTTGGCAACTTCTGCACCACAGGCTGATTTAGCTTGGAACCCAGAATTTCTTCGTGAGGGTTTTGCAGTAGAAGACACTTTGACCCCTAACCGCCTCGTGGTTGGTGTGGTTAACGATCGTGCTGAAGAGATTCTCAAAGAGGTATACAAACCGATCATCGAACTTGGAACCCCATGGATTCGCGCCGATCTTCCAACCGCGGAACTTGTAAAGGTTGCGGCAAACTCATTTCTGGCAACGAAGATTTCATTTATCAACGCTATGGCTGAAGTTTGTGAAGCCGCCGGCGGAGATGTCACTGTGCTTGCAAAAGCGATCGGTTACGACCCACGAATTGGAAATCGCTTCTTGCAGGCAGGTATTGGTTTTGGTGGCGGATGTCTGCCAAAAGATATCCGTGCCTTTATGGCGCGCGCACAAGAACTTGGCGCTGATCAAGCGCTCGAATTCTTACGCGAGATTGATGCCATCAACCTACGTGCACGTCAGCGCGTAATCGATGTGGTGCGCGCTGATCTTTCAGAAGATTTAACGCAATATAAAATTGCCGTACTCGGTGCGACATTTAAGCCCGATAGCGATGATGTTCGTGACTCCCCCGCACTTGATATCGACCATTGAAGGATCTCCCAACGGAAGATCGAGAATGGCGCGCAGCAGGTTGGCGCGTTCACGCTCTCGGTCGCTCAGATTAAGAGTTAAAAACCAGTTTTTGTATTTCGACGTGCGTTTAAATTTGCGCCCTTTGCTTTAGCTTCTTCGCGAATATCGGCCAACTGCGCTTCGACTTTCTTTGCCACGTTTGCATCTGAAGATCCGATAATGCGCGCAGCGAGAATTCCGGCGTTCTTGGCGTTATCGATTCCTACAGTTGCAACTGGAATTCCTGCTGGCATCTGAACGATTGATAGCAGTGAGTCCATACCTTCTAAATTCTTAAGCGAGACTGGAACACCGATTACTGGAAGCGTTGTAAGCGAGGCGACCATTCCAGGTAAATGTGCAGCTCCACCTGCACCAGCGATGATTACCTTGTAACCCTTTGTCGCTGCATTCTTTGCAAACTCAACCATTTCCTCTGGCATGCGATGGGCTGAGACAACATCGACGGTGTAACTAATTCCAAATGAATCAAGGGCCTTCGCCGCTTCTTCCATTACCGGCCAATCAGAATCTGATCCCATGATGATTGCTACATCACTCATCGATTTCTCCGCTCATATAGTCGCGCGCGTGGGCGATAACTTCAGTTAATTCTAGAAGGTTTTCGCCTACAACGGTAACGTGGCCAACTTTTCGCCCTTTGCGGATCTCTTTCTTATATTGATGGAACTTCAGATCTGGATTACGCGCCATTAAATGTAGGTAAGGCCGGAACATATCTGTTTTATCGCCGCCCAAGATATTTCCCATAACTGCGTAAGGGGCAACCATTGAAGGATCTCCCAACGGAAGATCGAGAATGGCGCGCAAGTGTTGTTCAAATTGGCTGGTCTTTGCGCCTTCGATAGTCCAGTGACCGGAGTTATGTGGGCGCATGGCAAGTTCGTTGATAAACAATTGTTCTCCCTTAACAAAGATCTCAACTGCCATAACTCCAATTAAGGCAAGGTCGTTCGCAATTGAGAGCGCTAGGTGCTGCGCTTTCTCGGCAAGTTCTGAAGAAAGTTTGGGAGCTGGTGAAATGGTGCTGGTACAGATCCCATCAGATTGAATGGTTTGGGTTGGCGCCCACGTAACTGCTTGGCTATGCGCTGAACGTGCAACCATTACTGCAATCTCAAAATCAAATTCAATCAACTCTTCAATTAATAGCTGTGGAATCTCGTTGAGAACTTCATCCAAATCATCGTGGTTCTTTATCTTCCAAACCCCGCGGCCGTCATACCCCCCGCTGATGCTCTTGGCGATAAA
>JAPLBI010000067.1 GCA_026392815.1 Actinomycetota bacterium | reverse complement strand
GTAGGGGCTGTTGGATTGCCAGTGGGTGTTGCTTCTGGACGAATCGGCATCGACTAATCTCCTCAAGACCTTCGCAGCCAGCCTCGTGATGAGGTCGGCTTCTCTAGAACGAATTACACGCTTGTAATCCCGTTTAGTCAAGTGCGATCCCGAGGTTGAGACTCGAAAATCCGCACATTTCTCGAAAATTTTCGCCAAATCCACCACCTTTTCGGTGATTTATCGACTTAAGTAGGTGATATTTCCAAATTTTCACTCGGAGATAAGTATCTAGAGAAGATCTGCGCACCAGATTGAACTTCACTCCCATGGAGAATAAATGAATCGCGAATCTGCGCGCCATCACCGATCTTTACGCAATCACCGATGATCGAGTTATCAATAGTTACACCCTGACCGATATCGCAATTAGCTCCGATACTCGAACCACCAGTTGCCAAGCTGTCGGGACCAAAAGTGGTGCCCTCCCCCGCTGCAAAAGCGCCATTTACTAAATCACGAGAGCCCTTAAATAGCGCCGCTGGGGTTCCGATATCGAGCCAGTAAGACTGCTCGCTATATCCAAACACCGGGCGTCCCGAATTTACTAAGTTTGGAAAAGTCTCGCGCTCAACACTTACAACTTTATTAAGTGGAATATCTGAAATTACGCTAGATGAGAAGACGTAGCAACCGGCATTTATGGCGTTAGTTACTGGGTTATCCATTTTCTCTAGAAAAGCAGTTACACGTCCTTGGTCATCAGTTGGAACGCAACCAAAAGCTCGGGCATCTTCGACATTTATCAAATGCAAGGTCACATCAGCTTTATTTTTGCGATGAAATTCCAACTGCACGGCAATACTGTGATGGCTAAGTACATCGCCGTTGAAAATAACAAACTCCTCGTTAGCGGCCTTTGCTGCTTCTAAATCAATTAACTCTGCAGCATTTCGAATCGCGCCGCCCGTACCTAAAGGTTCTTTTTCAACGGCATATTTAAGTTGCATTCCCCATTTTGAGCCGTCTCCAAAGTAAGGGATAAAAACTTCAGATAGATATGAAGTAGCCAGAATTACCGTTGTGATCCCAGCTTTCTTCGCTGCAAGAAGTTGGTGCTCCGTTACTGGCAGGCCTCCCACTGGCAACATTGGCTTGGGGGTTTGATTTGTTAGCGGCTTAAGGCGAGTACCGAAGCCACCAACTAAAAGAATTCCGGTTGCCATTTAAATCGCCGCTTTAATGCGCTGTGCAGCATCGGATATCTGCGTATCTGTTGCTGTCATTGCGATTCGGATATGTGAAGCACCGAGAGCGCCATAGAAGGAGCCTGGTGTTGCGACGATGCCCAATTTGGCCAGCCATTCCACAGATTTCCAGCAATCTTCTGACCTAGTGCACCAGATATATAAACCGGCGGCAGATTCTTCAATTTTAAAACCGGCTGCAATCAGCGCGGGAGAGAGCGCAGCGCGTCGGGCGTTATAGCGATTGCGTTGTTCAACTACATGGGTCTCATCACTTAGCGCTGCCACCATTGCGTTCTGAATTGGCAACGGAACCATCATGCCGGCATGTTTGCGGACTTCTCGAATTTGCGAAATCAGTTTTGCATCACCAACCAAAAACGCTCCACGATAGCCAGCCATAGAAGAGCGTTTAGATAGCGAATGAACCACCAAAATATTTGAGTTATCTCCATCTGTGTATTTTAAAAGAGAAGTGGGAGTAGCGGAATCTCCAAAGTCGATATAACACTCATCGCAAACCAGCGTTGCACCCTGCTTACGCGCCCAGTTAATCGTTGCGCGAAGTTCGACTTCTGAGTGCACGCGCCCTGTTGGATTAGATGGTGTGTTAACCCATGCAAAATCCGCGCTCGGCCAATCTGCCGCATCAATTCCAACTGCAATAGGTTCTGATTGCGCAAGTAACGCTCCAACTAAATAAGTTGGATATGCGATATCTGGATAGATAACTTTCTGGCTTTGCAAAAGCGTTGGTAGCCAAGCTACTAACTCTTTAGATCCGATTACCGGAAGTACATCAAAATCTCCAGTTGCACCTAAGTGGTTGATCGCCCAATTGCGAATAGCCTCTTGTAACTCTTTTGTTCCGGCGGTCACGGGATAGCGCGGCGAATCAGAACTTTCTTTGAGTGCGCTTTGAATAAGTTGCGGTGTTGCATCAACTGGCGTTCCTTGTGAAAGATCTATCGCACCATCTGGATGTTGACGTGCGATTTCAGAATATGGGGCTAGGGCATCCCACGGGAAATCCGGCAGTTTTTGACGCATCGTTTTTTCGGTGAGTTAAGCGAACTAGCGTCTCTTGGGAATTATTCTTTAGGAGGAAGCGAAACCACATTTGGGTGGTCGCTATTAGTTAGGCCAACCTTGGCCGCTCCGCCGGGTGAACCTAGCTCAACGAAGAACTCGGTATTTACCTTTGAGAAATCTTTCCACTGTGATGGAACATCATCTTCGTAGTAAATCGCCTCTACTGGGCACACTGGTTCACACGCTCCGCAGTCGACGCATTCGTCGGGTTGGATATAAAGCATGCGGTACCTTCATAGATACAATCAACCGGGCATTCCTCGATACAAGACTTATCTTTGATATCAACACACGGCTGAG
>JAPLBI010000064.1 GCA_026392815.1 Actinomycetota bacterium | reverse complement strand
GACCGCTGCAACTGAATCGCTTAACGGTTTTGAATCTGCCTTGATATGGCCTTGTGCCTTCGCCCAAGAAATTGCATCGGCAAGTGCAACATAAGCTCCTGTAATTGCAGCGGTACGTGTTCCTCCATCTGCCTGCAACACATCGCAGTCGATAACAATTGTATTTTCGCCAAGTTCCTTCATATCAACAATCGCACGAAGAGAGCGACCGACAAGGCGTGAGATTTCTTGAGTGCGTCCGCCGAGCTTGCCCTTAACGCTTTCACGATCAGAACGAGTATGAGTTGCACGTGGCAACATCGCATATTCCGAAGTTACCCAACCTTTTCCAGAATCCTTCAACCAACGTGGAACGCCTGGAGTAAATGAGGCGACGCAGAGAACTCGAGTCTTTCCGAATTCAACCAGCACAGAACCTTCGGCGTGATCTAACCACTTGCGAGTGATTTTAATTTCGCGAAGTTGGTCATTACTTCTTCCGTCGTTGCGTGCCATTTACTTCCCATCCACTTAATTTAGTTATTGATTTATTTGAGGTTATCTATATGTTGAACAGAACCCACTTCAGGTCCTAAGAATCGGCGCGCTAGAACTTCAAAGGCGGCCGAATCCCCCGTAGCCAAGAAACGATGCGTTGCCGGCATAGAAGAAGGTGCGCGAAGTAACGAGTTTTCAACCAGAGTTCTATAGAGATCTTTCGCGGTCTCTTCAGCGCTAGATACAAGTGAGACGTTATTGCCCATTACATAGGAAATTACGCCAGTTAAAAGTGGGTAGTGAGTACAACCCAATACCAGGGTATCGACATCAGCATCCATAACTGGCTTTAAGTAATCACGTGCGACTTTAGTAATTTCTTCACCAGAAGTTTCTCCGCGTTCTACAAATTCCACAAATAGCGGGCAGGCAATCGAAGTTATCTCCAACTGCGGAGCGGCTGCAAATGCATCTAGGTAAGCCTTTGAATCAATAGTTGCACGTGTACCAATTACACCGATGCGCCCAGTTCGACTTGCCGCAACTGCGCGACGTACCGCAGGTTGAATAACTTCAATTACCGGAACCGAGTAACGCTCGCGCGCATCACGTAACATCGCAGCACTTGCGGTGTTGCAGGCAATTACCAAAGCTTTGACACCCTGATCAACCAAGTAGTCGAGAGTTTCCAGTGCAAAGGTGCGAACCTCAGCTAGCGGTCTTGGACCATATGGACCGCGCGCAGTATCGCCGACATAAAGCGTAGATTCATTTGGAAGTTGGTCGAGAATTGCACGTGCGACGGTTAAACCGCCGACTCCTGAATCGAATATTCCGATTGGTGCATCGCTCACAGGGCAAGACTACCGCCTCGCACCTTAAGCCCAGAGCGTGCCGTCGAGCCCTTCGGTTGCTTCTTCAATCTCTGAACCATAAATACCAGTTGAAAGATATTTCCAGCCCGCATCGCAGACGATAAATGCAATATCTGCATCACGTCCTGCAGCAAGGGCCTCATTAGCCATTGCGATCGCCGCATGCAAAATTGCACCTGTTGAAATACCGGCGAAAATTCCTTCGACTTCCAATAGCTCGCGCACGCGACGAACTGAATCTTCTGCACCGACTGAAAAGCGACGAGTTAGAACAGATGCGTCATATAACTCTGGAACAAAGCCTTCATCAATATTTCTTAATCCGTAAACAACTTCACCGTAACGAGGTTCTGCCGCGATGATTTGAACATCATTTAAATATCTCCGGACCAGTGCCTTCGTAATGCGCCTTGGTATTTGCTGGGTTTCCATATTGATAGAGAAAAACCCATTCGGGATTTTGCGCTGCTAACTCTTTAGCAACGCGCACTGCCTCGTTAGAACCTCCAGCAGCAGGAGATGAAATTATCTTTGCGCCCCACATTTCAAGGAGCTGGCGACGTTCTGGACTTGTGTTCTCTGGCATGACGCAAATTAATTTGTAACCACGCACCTTTGCCGCCATCGCAAGTGAGATACCAGTGTTACCGCTAGTTGGTTCCAAAATTGTTGCACCAGGTTTTAATCGTCCGCTCTTTTCAGCTTCGTTAATCATTGAGATCGCTGTTCGATCTTTAATCGATCCCGTTGGATTGCGATCTTCCATCTTCGCCCAAAGGCGAATGTTTGGCGCAGGAGAAAGTCGAGGTAGACCGATTAGCGGAGTATTTCCTACCGATGCTTCAAGTGATTCGTAACGCGACAATTTAACCGCCAGCGACAGCAGGAAGAATTGTTACTGAATCACCATCTTTAACTGGCGCTTCTAAACTTCCGAGAAAGCGCACATCTTCATCATTAACATAAATATTAATAAAGCGGCGGAGCGCACCGTTTTCAAGGAGACGATCACCAATTCCTGGGTATTGCGCATCAAGATCTGAGATAACCGCGCTAAGTGTTGTTCCAGTTGCAGTTACCGCTTTTTGATCTTTGGTAAAGGGACGAAGAATTGTTGGGATACGCACATCGATGCTCATGTCCTTATTATGGCCAAGATTTGCGTTAATCGGTAATTGAAACTTCTTCCTCAGTTACAACTCCATCAATAATTCGAAAAGAACGAAATTCAATTGCAGGTGCAATCTCTTTGCGACTAGAGACCAAGACGTAGTGCGCACCCGGTTCACCGGCATATGCGATATCCGTGCGGGATGGAAAGGCTTCAGTCTCAGTATGCGAGTGATAAATGACGACGATTTCCTCATCGTTATCGTCTACTTCACGATAGAGCGCCAATAAATCCTTTGGATCAAATTCGTAGAAAGTTGGTGAGTGAGCCGCATTTATCATCGGCTTTATCCGTTCTGGCGAGCCCTTGCCAATCGGACCAAGTATTACGCCACAGCATTCATCTGGATATTCAGCGCGAGATTGTTCAACTATCGCATCAACATGGGCTCTAGAAATTGTGAGTGACATTAGATATCTATCCTAACTCTCATCCATAAGCGCTGCTAACAAACCTTCTTGCAACCATCCGAGCCATCCATAAACAATATAGACGCCACGAAGTGGATCATCAGGGGCTAAGAGTTCTAACTCGTCGCTAGTACGTTCTTGAACATTTAAGCGAACCCCGAGCGCTAAGCGAATATCGTTAACTGCCCCAAGCCAAGCGTTAGCGCTATCGTGATCGAGATCCACTGTTCCATCTTTAGCGCTCTTTAAATACATCCGCATCGCCATGGCGTGGGCCTGCTTCTTATTGCGAAGCGTTGATTCGGTATATCTACGAAATTCTGCCGAATCTACTTGATCTTGATAAGCATTTGGCAAGAGGCGATGCAGAACTTCATCTTCTGGTGGCGCATCGTGGGATGTTATTCCGACCATCGCTGCGAGTGGATCTTCATGTCCATGGTCTACACGTTCGGCAAGTAGTTCAATGATTTGTTCGGCTAAATTAATTAAAATTTCGCGTTCATTCTCGGCGAATTCAGCGACGTAAGAATTACTGCCGTGGCGTTTGAATCCTTCTGATGTCATAGCGCCTGGTCTCCGCGTTGCAACGTTGCCCAGAGCCCATATTCATGAAGGCGAGCCACATCGTGCTCCATCTCTTCGCGACTTCCTGTTGAAACAATCGCTTTGCCTTCAGTGTGAACTTTCATCATTAACTCGTGGGCTTTCTCTTTCGAGAAACCAAAGAGCTCCATCAAAACGTAAGTTACATAGGTCATGAGATTTACTGGGTCATCCCAAACGATGGTTACCCAAGGAGTATCGCCAGAGAAGATTGCACGAATCTGCTCTTCGATTTGGGTATCTGTCTTAACCATCACCTGATAATGATAGAGAACTCTGGAGCAGCGACCTGACGCCAAAGTTGATCGCCTTCGACAATTATTTGATAACGCGCCACCTGCCGCGGCTCTTTCTCTAACGCGAAGGCGAATACACCTTGTTCATTGGTGGTTGCGATCGCAACCTTCTTCCAAGCGCCCGCGCTAAATTTCATGAGCGAGACTTGAGCCCCAACGCTTCGCGGACGAACTACCCCATCAATTGCAAAGGAAGAGTTTGCCTTTACGGTGCCCGGTGCGGAGATAGAAATTGTTCGATCTACCAATATTGATATCTCATTGCTTAAGGATTCTGCGCGCTCCCATGTGCCATCAGTTGCAATACGAATAGCTGTTGATTTGCCTAAAAGAATTGGTGTTGTAAATCTTCCATCTACGCCAGTCACTGCAGTGCCAAGTATGCGCCAAGTTGCATCACTTGCGCTCTTGCCTTCAATTCTTAGTGGAAGGTTAGCGGCCGGTGATTTATCTTCTGAGTTCAATTGCGCAGATATCGAAATTGAGTTTCCATAAAGCGCCACAGTCCTATCTACTGTTAAAGCGCTAATAACTTTTACAGGTGCGATACCAAGTGCAGTCTGGCGAATCGCCTCCATGGCAAGTGGCTCTTCCATGCCCAAAGTCCAGGCGGTAACGCCACCTAATTTATATTTAGCAACTAGTTCGCTTCTTAACTTGTAACTCTGTGCGTTCTGATACCAAGCGGTGCGGGTTGCAGTACAAATTGTGGAGCGCCCGTCTGCAGTAGTTCCTTCATAAGACTTTGTATAGGTAAATGTTGCTTCGCCAAATTTTGCATCAAATACTGGCGTTACTTGGTAACTTGCGGCAAGTGCCGCAGCATCACGCATCACAAAAGTTGCAGCCTTCGCGCCAACTTTTATCGCATTTGCAAAAGGCGCAGGACATACGCCATCAACCTTGGTTACCCAGTCACGGCCGTAACCTGCAAGACCTAGATAAACTTTTGACGCCGGCATGATCGATGCTGCATAGGCAACTGTTTTCTCTGTCCAAGCAAGTGGCCCGATTGGACCAACTTTAGAAACTGAATTCATAATTCTTAAACGATCAATAAATGGAGCGATCTGTGGCCAGGCGTAAACCGTGTAGCCCTTCTGTTTTTCGGCCGGATTAAAGTTGTAAGGCGTTGAAACCGAAAGCAATTTATTATTTGCGCGCAATAACCCTGATAACTCCTTAACTAAAGCCACCCAAGATGGAGCGGTTTTTGCCCAAGTGGTATTTTCGTCCACAAATGCGAAGCCTTCAAAATCTAGATCAATGCCATCGAAGTTATTTGCCATCACATAATCATTTAACGTTTTGGCAATCTGGGTTCTGCTCGTTGGATTGGCAAGCAAATTGGATAAAACTAATTTATCTGTTCCATCGGTAATCGTTGGAATAATCTGAAAACCGGCGGCACGCATTGCAGCAAGCGGAGTTCCAATTGGAATACTTGGATTTCCGCTTATATATAAATCGCTGACATAAGCTGCTTTAGTTTTTCCGTTATATTTCAAGGTATACCAAAATGGCATTACCTCTTTAATTAGATCTGCATTATTTAGCGCAGCCGGCAGAGATGTCTTCATGGAGTAATAAGGAATCCACCCCGTTAATATCTTGCGAGGCTGATTAGCGCTATGTGCTTGCGGTGAAAATACAACGCTTAGAGCGAATACAACGGCTAATAATTTACTTGTCAGGTGATTTGCGCGGGAGGCCGTCATAGATTTCTTTACAGACTGGACAGACTGGATATTTCTCAGGATCGCGCGATGGAATCCATTTCTTACCGCAGAGCGCTCGTACCGCTTTGCCGGTTACGGCGGATTCGAAGATCTTCTCCTTCTTCACATAGTGTGAAAATCGATCATGGCCCCCATCATCTTCTTGAAGATCGGGACGGGTAAGCAGATCAGTATCTCCCTCTAAATCAGGAGAGTTCTTACGGAAAATACCCATGTCCGAAAGGATAGTGGCAGCAGGTAGAATTTGAAGATGAAGGACTTGCTACGCACCGCCGATTTATCGCGTGCTGATGTTGATTTGCTGCTTAACACTGCAGCCGAATTCGCCAAGAACCCACTTCGTTCTCAGGATTGTCTAACCAACAAAACAGTTGCGATTTATATGACTAAGCCTTCTACTCGTACCCGTCTTTCATCTGAGACCGCAGTTGCCCACCTTGGTGGAACTCCAATATTTATTCGTGGAGATGAGCTGCAATTGGGACGTGGTGAAACCATCGCCGATACCGCAAGAATTATTAGCGGATATTGCGATGCTTTAATTATCAGAACCTTTGCGCAATCTGATGTCAATGAACTTGGAGCCAACGCTTCAATTCCTGTTATTAATGCGTTAACTGATGACGATCATCCAACTCAGTTACTTGCAGATTGGTTAACGATCCGCGAAACTTTTGGAAGCGATATAAAGGATCGAAAATTTGTTTATCTCGGTGATGGAAACAATATGTCGCATGCTTGGTTAACGATGGGCGCAATTATGGGCGCACATGTAGTCGCTGCAACTCCCGATGGAAAATGGGCGCCAAGTGCTGATGTAGTTGCGCAAGCGAAAAAGATCGCCGAAAAAACTGGAGCAAAGATTGAAGTAACCAACGATCCAGAATCAGCCGCAAAAGGTGCAAGCGTTTTATATACCGATGTTTGGATGTCTATGGGAGATCCCGAGGCCGAGCGCGCAGAGAAAATGAAAGTGCTAGCACCATTTGCTGTTACAGATAATTTGATGGCACTGACCGAAAAAGATTCAGTCTTCATGCACTGCCTGCCTGCGCATCGCGGTGAAGAAGTAGCAGCTTCCGTGATCGATGGCCCGAAGTCGGTCATTTGGCGCGAGGCCTATCACCGCCGCACAACTATTCAAGCCCTGCTTTATCACCTAACCCGTGGAGAACTCGCAGGGAATTAGATCAGCAAGTATGGTTTGTCCATGCGCGTAGCCGTCCCATTAGAAGTTAAAGCAGGAGAAAAGCGCGTTGCGCTAGTTCCTGACATCATCAATAAGTTAACTCGCCTCGGATATGAAGTAGTTATCCAATCTGGCGCAGGAGATAACTCGCAGGGAACCGATGCTGCATATGCCGCAGCAGGTGCCTCTGTCGTTAAAGGCGATGTCCTTGCCGGAGCAGATGTAGTTCTCTCTGTTCAGCCGCTAACGCCAGCGCAGATGGCGACGCTAAAGAGCGGTGCAATCACAATTTCATTCCTATCTACTGTCACCGCGGTAGATTCAATTGATGCTGCAATCAAAGCAAGCGTCACCACATTTTCCCTAGAGTTAGTTCCACGTATCTCACGTGCCCAGTCCATGGATGCGCTTACCTCACAGGCGTTGTGCGCTGGTTATCGCGCAGTTCTTGTTGGCGCAGAGATGTCACCACGTTTCTTCCCGCTTTTGATGACTGCAGCCGGAACCGTTACACCAGCACAGGTCTTGGTACTTGGTGCCGGAGTTGCTGGTCTGCAAGCGATTGCAACTGCTCGTCGCTTAGGCGCAGTTGTTTCTGCATACGATGTTCGTCCATCTTCAGCAGATGAAGTTAAATCAATGGGTGCAACTTTTATCCAACTCGAACTTGAATCACTTGAGGGTGCTGGCGGTTATGCGCGCGAGATGACGGAAGAACGCGCTGCAAAACAACGCGAACTTCTAACTCCTTACATCGCAAAGTCACATGTTGTTATTACAACCGCTGCTGTTCCTGGTCGCACCGCGCCTCGTTTGATGACGCAAGCGATGATCGATGCCATGGAACCTGGCACAGTGATTGTTGATCTAGCTGCCGAGACTGGTGGAAACGTAGAAGGTTCAAAGCCTGGAGAAGTAGTTGTTACCAGCGGCGGAGTTCGCATTTGGGGCGGTAAAGATGTACCGAGCCAACTGCCATGCCACGCCTCAAGTTTGTACTCACGAAATGTCGTTAACTTGTTAACTTTGATGACGACTGGAACAAAAGATGACGCACCAGTTGCGCTAAATCTCGACTTTGCAGACGAAATCATTAATGCATCGGCGGTTACTCATGGTGGCCAGCGACGCGACCCAAGTGCAGGAGGAGCCAAGTAATGGATGCAATGGCGATCGTCTCAATCTTCGTACTCGCAGTGTTTGTGGGCTTTGAAGTTGTTTCAAAGGTTTCCTCAACTCTTCACACACCTCTTATGTCGGGTGCNNNNTCTTTCTGTAGTCGCAATAATTCTTGCAACTATCAACATGATTGGCGGCTTTGTCGTTACCGATCGCATGCTCGAAATGTTTAAGGGAAATAAGAAGGGAGCAGATAAATGAACCGCACCGTGTATGACTTAATCGGTCTCGCAGCCGGCGTCTGCTTCATCCTTGCTCTCAAAGGTTTATCTCACCCAAAGACTGCTCGTCGCGGAAATCTAATCGGTGCACTTGGTGCAACGATCGCAACCTTGGTTGTCTTTGCCTATAACGCACCACTTAATAACCTCGGTTGGATCATCGGTGCAATCGCAGTTGGTTCTCTAATCGGAGTCCCAGCAGCGCGCAAAGTTCAGATGACTCAGATGCCACAACTTGTTGCGCTATTTAATGGCGTAGGCGGCGGTGCCGCAGCGCTCGTTGCGATTGTGGAATATCTCGCGCTTGGCGATGGCGCTTCAACAGCAGTCGTTATCTTTACCGTTTTCACCGTAGTCGTTGGTTGCGTCTCTTTCAGCGGTTCGATCATTACCTTCTTGAAGCTGCAAGAGTTGATGACTACTCGTCCAGTTGTTTTCCCTGGTGGAAGA
>JAPLBI010000120.1 GCA_026392815.1 Actinomycetota bacterium | reverse complement strand
GAAGTTGATGCTGAGCTCGTTGCAGCGATCGATGAAGCTGCTGCAGAGGTTGATTTCTAATTAGCCTTGAGTTTGTAAAGGTTCCTAGATCTTCTAAGAACGGTGGCGAAGGCTCCGACCCTTACGAAGTAGCACACACCATTGCGCTAAACGCTCTGGTTACTCGTGCGAAAAGTAAGGGCGAGCTTCTCGCTCACCTTAAGACCCGGGGCGTAGAAGATGATGTTGCGCAAGCAATTATCTTCCGGTTGCAAGAAGCCGGCCTCGTTAACGATGAAGAGTTTGCTAAAGCCTGGGCTCAGTCGCGCCACAACCATAAGAAGATCTCAAAGCGAATCATCGCGGGGGAGCTTCGCCAAAAGGGCGTAATGCAGAGCGCAATCGATGAAGCACTCGATGAAATCGATGACGATTCTGAATATCGCAGCGCCTTTGACCTTGCCTTCAAGAAGTACAACACTATGTCACGTCTTGAACCAGAGGTGCAGGTGCGCAGAATTCAATCGCTTCTGCAGCGAAAAGGTTTTGGTTTCGGAATTATCTCTCAGGTCTTGAAAGAGTTAGATCTTTTAAATCACTAGCTCTTTGCTAGATGCTCTGTAAGTCTTGCTGCCGTTGCAACAACGGCAGCAGCATGTACGCGCCCTGGTTGGCGTCCTAAACGCTCAATAGGGCCAGAGATAGATACTGCGGCGATAACTTTTCCATTGGGGCCTTTTACTGGCGCGCTAACGGATGCAACACCAGCCTCGCGTTCTCCAACGGATTGCGCCCATCCGCGGCGACGGTCGGCAGATAAGTGAGCTGCGGTAAATCGCGCATTCTTAAGTCCGCGATGTATCTTTTCGGAATCTTCCCAAGCCAATAAAATTTGCGCAGCAGAACCGGCCTGCATTGTGAGCGATGCGCCAACTGGAACAGAGTCGCGTAGACCAGATAAACGTTCGGCAACAGCGACACAGATACGGATATCTCCTTGGCGACGATATAACTGCGCAGATTCACCGGTTGCATCACGTAGCGCAGCAAGCGCTGGAGCAGCGGCGGCAAGTAAACGATCTTCGCCTGCAGCAGCGGCTAGTTCGGAAGAACGAGGTCCAAGAACGAAGCGACCCTGCAGATCGCGCGTAACAAGGCGATGGTGCTCAAGGGCAACGGCTAAACGGTGGGCGGTAGGGCGAGCGATGCCGGTTGCGGCAACTAGCTCTGCCAGCGAATGAGGTCCAGATTCGAGCGTACCTAGAATGGTTACCGCTTTATCTAGAACGCCAACTCCGCTATTCTTCTTCTCCACACAGTGAGATTAGCATCCCATCTAATGAGATGCAAGGCTTAAGGAAATGGATCAGGCAATTATGGGTAAGACACTGGCAGAGAAGATTTGGGAAGACCACGTCGTTCGTTCGGCGCAAGGAGAACCTGATCTGCTCTACATCGATCTGCAATTAGTTCACGAAGTAACAAGTGCGCAAGCATTTGATGGCCTGCGCCTTGCTGGACGAAAAGTGCGCCGCCCAGACCTGACAATTGCAACAGAAGATCACAACACCCCAACGCTCGATATTTTAAAGCCGATCGCAGATCCAGTTTCCAAGCTGCAGATCGATACCTTACGCAATAACGCGAAGGAATTCGGAATTCGTATTCACTCACTCGGCGATGCCGATCAAGGCGTCGTGCATGTTGTTGGCCCACAGCTCGGAATTACCCAACCAGGTATGACAATTGTTTGCGGTGACTCACACACGTCAACACATGGCGCATTCGGTGCGATCGCATTCGGTATTGGTACATCAGAAGTTGAACATGTTCTTGCTACGCAGACTCTGCCATCAAGCCGTCCAAAGACAATGGCGATCAATGTTGAAGGAACCTTAAAGACTGGCGTGACCGCAAAAGATATTATCTTGGCGATCATCGCCCAGATTGGAACTGGCGGCGGACAGGGTTACATCATCGAATACCGCGGTTCTGCAATTCGCGAACTTTCGATGGAAGGTCGTATGACCGTTTGCAACATGTCTATCGAAGCTGGTGCGCGCGCTGGTTTGATCGCACCAGATCAGAAGACCTTTGATTACATTAAGGGCAAGCCACATGCACCAGNAGCCACATGCGCCAGAAGATTTTGAATCTGCGCAGAAGTATTGGGAAACACTATTTACAGATAGCGATGCCAAGTTTGATGTTGAGATCACACTCGATGGCAACATACTGGAGCCATTTGTAACTTGGGGAACTAACCCAGGACAAGGTTTGCCGCTAAATGCATCAGTGCCAAATCCTGCTGATATTAAAGACTCAGAAGAACGTGGCGCCGCTGAACGCGCACTTGAATACATGGGTCTTACCGCTGGTACACCACTGAAAAAGATAGCGATTGACACTGTTTTCTTGGGCTCTTGCACCAATGGTCGCATTGAAGATCTGCGCGCTGCGGCATCGGTACTTGAAGGCAAAAAGATTGCGCCGAAACTTCGCATGTTGGTTGTTCCTGGATCAGAACGCGTTCGCCAGCAAGCGATGAAAGAGGGATTGGATAAAGTCTTCCTTGATTTCGGTGCCGAATGGCGTAACGCCGGTTGTTCAATGTGTTTGGGCATGAACCCAGATCAACTAGCTGTGGGAGAGCGTTCTGCTTCAACTTCCAATAGAAACTTTGAAGGACGCCAAGGTAAGGGTGGACGCACGCACTTGGTTAGCCCGCTAGTTGCAGCAGCTACCGCAATTCGCGGCACGCTCTCATCACCGGCAGATTTGTAGGAAGGGATATGGCCATGGAGAAGTTTGTTAAACACACCGGCACCGGTACTCCGCTACGTCGTCGCAATGTCGATACCGATCAGATCATTCCTGCCGTTTACCTAAAGCGCGTTACTCGCAGCGGCTTTGAAGATGGGCTATTTGCCGCTTGGCGCAATGACCCAGAGTTTGTTTTGAATCAACCGCAATATAAGAGCGGAACAATCTTGGTTGCCGGCCCTGAATTCGGCACAGGTTCATCTCGCGAGCACGCTGTTTGGGCGCTACAGAACTATGGATTCAAGGTAGTTATCTCAAGCCGCTTCGCCGACATCTTCCGCGGTAATTCGCTCAAAGGTGGGTTGCTGACCGTGATCCTTCCTCAAGAAGCAGTAGAAGCGATCTGGACAACAATTGAGAGTGATCCAACTACTTCAATCACTGTGGATCTAGAATCGCGCACCGTTTCGTACGGATCTACAACTGTTGCCTTCGAACTCGATGATTACACCCGCTGGCGCTTGATGGAAGGCCTAGACGACATTGGTTTGACGTTAAAGCACACCGATGCGATCGATTCTTTCGAAGCAAAGCGTCCTGCTTACAAGCCAAAAACACTTCCAATTCGCATTTAAAGAACTAAGAAAAACTCTCGCTCGTTTTTTAAGCGTGAAAACCAGCGTAAAACGCTAACTTCTTGGATGGGGTGAGCGTTTTCTGTTCAACCCTCAACTTGTAAATGAGAGTTTTTTACGCGTAAAAAGTGCGATTTTTCTAAAATATTAAATTGCGACACGCCCGCTTTAATATCGCTCTCACCCTATTAAAAGGTTTAAGTTTTAGCCACAAGTTAAGCG
>JAPLBI010000034.1 GCA_026392815.1 Actinomycetota bacterium | reverse complement strand
TCAACGCTTAGAGTTGTTTGAGTCAACCAAACCAATTTCTTTCCCGGTGTTGGCACGATCGTGCGCGCTTCATCAAGACCATCGACGATGCGCACCTTGCCTGGAGCTTCTCCGGCGGTACCTTCAACTTCTTCATGGCCGTTGTGGCCGATTAAGAGAATTTCAGTTTCATCATCTGCAAAACGTTTTACCTCGTTGTGAACCTTTGTTACCAAAGGACAAGTTGCATCAATAGTCTTTAGATTACGAGCTGCTGCTTGTTCGTGCACTGCAGGTGATACTCCGTGCGCGGAGAAGACAACGGTTGAACCTTCTGGAACTTCATCGGTCTCGTTAACAAAGATGACTCCGCGAGCTTCGAGGGTTGAGACCACGTGCTTGTTGTGGACGATCTCTTTACGGACATAAATTGGAGCGCCATAGAGTTCGAGGGACTTTTCCACGGTAATGACCGCACGGTCTACGCCGGCGCAATATCCGCGTGGCGCTGCAAGGAGAACTCTCTTAGCCATGTGGGTGAGTCTATTAGGCTCGCCCCATGTTCGAAACTTCAAGTGAATCCCCCGCGCCAGTTCGGGTGGTCTCTGAGGCGATCAAAGAATATGTAGAGCGCCTCGGCCCGATTTGGATTGAAGGCGAGATCTCAGAACTCAACGAACGCAGCGGTGGAATGGCCTTTATGCGCCTGCGCGATACATCAGTTGATATGAGCCTTTCAGTGATGTGTTACAAAAACGTTTTGGCCGCAGTGCAACCGCTGCCGGCAAATGCGCGCGTAGTAATTCATGCCAAAGCATCTTGGTTTACCAAAAATGGTTCGCTCACCATGTCTGCCAAAGAGATTCGCCAAGTTGGCGTTGGCGAACTACTTGCAAGACTTGAAGCTCTCAAGGGCGTGCTTGCTGCTGAAGGTTTGTTTAGCGCAGATCGCAAAGTCGCTCTACCGCTCTTGCCACGCAAAGTTGGTTTGATCTGCGGTCGCAATACCGATGCCGAGAAAGATGTTGTTGAAAACGCGCGCCGTCGCTGGCCGGCAGTTGAATTTGAAATCCGCGAAGTGGCAGTGCAAGGCGCTGCAGCAGTTGTTGAAGTATCTGAGGCGCTGCGCGAGCTAGAAAGTATCGAAGATGTAGATGTCATCATCATTACTCGCGGTGGTTGGTTCGCTTGGCGGCAAGTTGTGAGACACCGATTGTTAGCGCGATCGGTCACGAGAAAGATTCACCGCTCCTTGACTTAGTTGCCGACTATCGCGCATCAACGCCAACCGATGCGGCAAAACGTGTGGTGCCAGATATCGAGCAAGAGATCGCCGATATAAATAAGATCCGCGACCGTATCTATCGCCGCCTAGTTTCAACGATTGATTACGAGTTAAACCAGATTTCCCAACTGCGCAATCGCCCAGTTATGAAGGACCCAAGCGTTATGGTCAAAGTACGCGCGGAAGAGTTAAACGCTTTGCGCGATCGTTCTCACCGTGGATTCAAAGCGCTGCTCGATATTGAGAAGAAAGAGATCAAGGGCGTGATTGCTCACCTGCGTTCGCTCTCACCGCAATCAACGATGGATCGTGGATATTCAGTGGTCCAAAGCGATGACGGAAAGATTGTGCGCGATGCCACAAAGTTAAAGGCTGGCGCTGTGCTGCGTATCCGGGCCGCCAAAGGCGAAGCTCGCGCAAGCGTTGTGGCAGAAGAGTAGATTTAACCCATGGCCGCTAAAGATGGAAAACCTTCATATGAAGAAGCTCGCGATGAGCTCGCTGAAATCGTTGAATCACTTGAAGATGGCAGCGCC
>JAPLBI010000189.1 GCA_026392815.1 Actinomycetota bacterium | reverse complement strand
CTATGAACGTCTGGCAGATATTGACCGATCGCAAATTCTCTCGGTTACTCCGCCTACGCTGGACAGGTCAGATGACCGATGGAATATTCCAGAGCGCCTTAGCCTCATTCGTTTTATTTTCACCAGAGCGCCAAGCAAATGCACTTAACGCCGCCTTAGCATTTGCTGTGGTTCTTCTTCCATATTCTTTAATTGGTCCATTTGTCGGAACAATTCTTGATCGCGTTTCCAGACAACGAGCGATCATGTTTGCCAATTTAACTAGAGCCGCGACTTTATCGATTATCTCGCTGCTGATATTTCAAGGGCGCACCGGTATTGAGATGACCATCTTTGTTCTCGTTGCTTTTGGAGTTAATCGTTTAATTCTTGCCGGACTCTCTGCAGGTATACCGCTGATGATTGAAAGTAAATCTCTCATTAGCGCCAACGCTCTTGCTGTAACTGGTGGTTCGGTTTGGGTGGTTTTAGGTGGCGGAATTGGCCTTGGTTTACGCCGATTAATCAACGAGACAACCACTGCAGATAAAGCAGATGGCTTCATAATCTTGGTGGCGGCAGCGGGTTATTTAATTGCCGCGCTCTTTGCTTCGTTGTTAAAACGAAAAGAGATTGGCCCGTTAGATCATGAGATAAAGAACGCCAGCTTTACCCAAGGCTTAATTGAAATGCGCGAAGGTGTACGTTTTCTTCGCCAACACATGGATGCGGCACGCGGTATCGGAGCGATTGCAATTCATCGCGGTGGAATAACTGCCTTGACCCTTATCGCTCTTCTATTAGAGCGAAATACCTTTAACGATCCGGCCGACAATGAAGCGGGGTTGGCCGGACTTAGTTTTACCTTATCTATTGCAGCAATCGGTTTCGTTGTTGGCGCAGTGGCCGCACCTTACGGAGTTCGCCTGGTTGGGCGCCATCGTTGGATGAGATTTTCGCTAATTGCGAGCACTTGTGGCCCGTTATTCATCTTATTTGTGCGTACACCACTGACTTTAATCTGCGCAGCTTTTGTTACCGCACTTTTTGGGCAGAGTTTAAAAGTTACCAATGACGCGCTAGTGCAATCAAAGATCGATGATATTTATCGCGGTCGCGTCTTCTCTGTTTATGACGTTGTCGTAAATGGGGCAATTGTTTCAGGCGCCGTTATTGCAGCACTGCTTCTGCCTAATACTGGAGATAGTTATCTGGTGCCGCTAATTGTGTCAACGATTTATCTGATCGCTGGGCTTCGTCTACTTCGCAGTGGGGTTTTCTTTGCTCCACCAGTTAAGTAGCTCTTCGGTAGCGCGTTCTTCACCAAGCGGGCCGTGTTCAAGGCGCAACTCAAGGAGATAATCCAAAGCCTTACCAACCGCTGCTGATGGCTTGATGCCAAGTAACTTCATAACTTGAGCGCCATCTAAATCTGGTCGTATCTTAGAAAGTTCTTCTTCTTCCATTAATTTAGCGATACGTGCTTCGAGCGCGTCATAAGTCTTGGCTAAGCGCTCTGCCTTCTTCGCGTTACGCGTTGTGCAATCAGCGCGAGTTAAGACATGTAAATGAACCAGCAAATCCCCTGCATCGCGCACATAACGGCGCACCGCAGAATCAGTCCATTCGCCATCTCCGTAGCCATGGAAACGCAGGTGTAGCGCTACTAAGGTTTCAACTTTTTCAATCGTGTCACCGTCAAAGCGCAACGCTTTCAACCTGGACTTGGTAAGACGCGCGCCAACAATTTCATGGTGATGAAAGGACACTCCTCCACCTGGAATTAAATTACGCGTCTTTGGCTTACCGATATCGTGAAGTAACGCTGCCAGGCGAATAATTAAATTAGGACCACCTAGGCGATCTTCATGAGAAATCGCCTGCTCTAGAACGGTTATTGAGTGCTCGTAGACATCTTTGTGGTGATGGTGTTCATCAATTTCGAGGCGGAGTTTAGGAATCTCTGGAAGAACTATTTCGGCAAGGCCTGTTTCAACTAAAATAGTAATTCCGGTACGCGGATTCTGCGACATTAACATTTTTGTAAATTCATCGCGAACGCGTTCGGCTGAAATTATTGAGATTCTTCCCGCCATATCTTTTATCGCTTGCAGAACATCGGGGGCGATTTCGAAATCTAGTTGGCTCGCAAATCGCGCAGCGCGCATCATGCGCAGTGGATCATCAGAGAAAGAATTTTCAGCCTTTGATGGAGTGCGTAATATTTTCTTAGCTAAATCTTCCAAGCCG
>JAPLBI010000006.1:3469-7890 GCA_026392815.1 Actinomycetota bacterium | reverse complement strand
GAAGCGATGAGCAAATTTGGTTTCTTACTTGAAGCTTTTAATTACGGTCCACCACCACACGGCGGAATTGCACTTGGTTTAGATCGCGTTTGTGCACTTCTAACCGGAAGCGACTCAATCCGTGAAGTTATCGCCTTCCCAAAGACTGCAAGCGGGGGAGATCCGCTTACTGGGGCGCCTACGCCAATTACTCCAGCACAGCGTAAAGAGAGTGGAATTGATGGAGTTGCAAAGGTAGATAGCCAGAAGTAATGGCTATCTCAGGTAGGCTAGCGATTGTTAGCAGAGTATTAGTCGAAGTTAAGTGAGGATGGAAATGGTTACCGGTCCAGGCGGAGTTGCAACGATTATTGCGGCATGCTCACTACTTGTTATCGCCATCGCTATCTCTTATGCAGTAATCCGAATTGGGCGACTCGTCGATGAGGCTAAGGCTTCGCTAAAGACGCTCACAGACGAAGCGGCACCATTGATTCACGAATCGACCCGCACTGTAGAGCTAGTAAATAGCCCCCTTGAAAGTTTTGCGCGCATCACTAAGAACGTAGAAGATGTAACGACAAAAGTCGCTGATGCAACTACAGGATTCATGGATAAGAGTGGTCCTGCGGTAAAGGTTGCTGGTGCGCTAATTAGCGCGGCTGGAATGAGTAAATCTCGCTCGAAAAAGAAGAAGAAGGCTGAGTGATCTCCAAACGTGGAATCCGCCGAGATACGCTCACGCTGGCTGCGCTTTTTTGAAAGCGGTAACCGCGAAGGTTTAACCCATACCGTTGTTCCATCAGCATCTTTAATAGCAGATGATCCAAATCTCTTACTTGTAAATGCAGGAATGGTTCCATTTAAACCCTATTTTCTTGGCGAGGTAACTCCTCCCTTTAAGCGCGCAACATCGGTCCAAAAATGTGTACGTACTCTTGATATCGATGAAGTTGGAAAGACAACTCGCCATGCATCATTTTTCCAGATGTGTGGAAACTTCTCATTTGGAGATTACTTTAAAGAGGGTGCGATCGCGCTTGCTTGGGATCTTTTAACTCGACCTATTTCAGATGGTGGTTACGGTTTTCCAGAAGATAAGTTATGGGTAACTGTTTATCTAACCGATGATGAAGCGGCAGATATCTGGCATAAGAAAATCGGCATACCTAAAGAGCGAATTCAGCGTCGGGATATGGCAGATAACTTCTGGTCAATGGGCGTTCCAGGGCCATGCGGACCTTGTTCTGAGATTTACTTCGATCGCGGTCCTGCCTACGGAAAAGATGGCGGCCCAATCGCGGATGAAAATCGTTACTTAGAAATTTGGAACCTCGTATTCATGCAGAACGAACGAGGTGCCGGTGGCGGTAAAGATAGCTACCCAATTTTGGGCGAGCTTCCTGCAAAGAGTATTGATACGGGCCTTGGGCTAGAACGCACAGCCGCGCTATTGCAAGGTGTGGAAAATATTTACGAGATTGATACGACTATGCAGATTTTGAATAAAGCGATGGAGTTAACCGGCGTTAAATATGGCTCATCTGAGAAATCTGATGTTGCACTACGTGTTATCGCTGATCATGCTCGTACATCTGCGATGTTGATTGGCGATGGAGTAACTCCTGGCAATGAAGGTCGTGGCTATGTCCTGCGTCGCATGATGCGTCGCACCATCAGAAATATGCGCTTGCTGGGTACCAATGACCCGATTATGTCTGAGCTCACAGTTGCTGCTATTGGTGCCATGGGGCCGCAGTATCCAGAGCTTGTTACAGATAAGAAACGAATCTTGGCGGTTTCAGTTTCAGAGGAAGAGTCATTCCTGCAGACGCTAAAGAGCGGAACCCAGATCTTTGACATGGCTTCAACTGAACTAAAGAAGTCTAAGAAATCGGTACTGCCTGGCGAAGAAGTCTTCAAATTGCATGACACTTATGGATTCCCTTTTGATCTCACTCTTGAAATGGCGCGCGAAGAAGGTTTAGAAGTCGATGAGGCCGGTTTCACGCGCCTAATGAAAGAACAACGTGATCGCGCGAAGGCCGATGCCAAGGCGAAGAAGAGCGGTCACACTGATCTGAGTGAGTACAAGAAGATCGCCGACAGTAAGGGCGCATCCGAATTCCTCGGTTATACAAAGACCGAGACTGAATCTCAGGTCAATGGAATTTTGGTTGACGGCATATCCGTAACATCTGCGCCATCGGGAAGCGATGTCGAGATAGTTCTAGATCGCACCCCTTTCTACGCTGAAGGCGGCGGACAGTTAGCCGATGGTGGACGCATTGTCCTAAGTAATGGCGCAGTTATTGAAATTGAAGATGTGCAAGCACCTGTTACCGGATTATCTGTTCATCGCGGTCGAGTTATATCGGGTGAAGTTGGAGTAGGGGATAAGGGTCTAGCGACAATCGATCAAGAACGTCGAGATGGAATCTCTCGCGCACACACTGCAACCCATATGGTCCATAAAGCATTCCGTGAAATTTTAGGTGAGACTGCAACTCAGGCAGGATCAGAGAACTCACCAGGACGTTTTCGTTTCGACTTCCCTTCAACGGGTGCGGTCTCTGAAGGCGTACTCAATGACGTTGAAGCGCGCGTAAATACGCTTTTACTGGATAATCTTGAAGTAAGCGCAGAAGTTATGTCGCAAGATGAAGCGAAGAAATTAGGCGCGATGGCGCTCTTCGGTGAAAAATATGGAGATCGCGTTCGAGTAGTTTCCGTTGGAGATTGGGCCCGCGAACTCTGCGGAGGAACACATGTTCAGCGCTCTGGGCAATTAGGTGTCGTAAAGCTGTTAAGTGAATCCTCAATTGGTGCTGGCGTACGTCGCGTTGAAGCCCTAGTTGGCGTGGATGCTTACCGATTCCTGGCCCGCGAACATATCTTGCTCAATTCGTTAACATCGCTGATCAAAGGCTCACGTGCAGAGGAACTTCCGGAGCGAATCTCAGATCTTCTGACCAAGTTTAAAGAGATCGAGAAAGAGTTAGCGCAGGTTAGATCAGCTGCGGCAATGGCTGATATCTCAAGGTTCGCCGCCGGCGCAAAGCAAATTAACGGTGCGACGTTTATCGCTAATCGCATTCCAGATGGGATAGCGGTAGATGATCTTCGAAAAATTGCGCTTGAACTGCGCAACCGTGATATCGATAGCGTCGTAGCGTTGGTAAGTGTCTTTGATGGAAAACCCGTACTAGTCGTTGCTGCAAGCGATGCCGCTCGGGCACGTGGAGTTAAAGCAGGAGCCTTAGTCAAGATCGGTTCAACCGTTCTGGGCGGTGGCGGTGGAGGTAAAGATGATTTTGCACAAGGTGGCGGAACTGATATTTCTGCGATTGATAAAGCGCTGCAAGCGATTGAACTCGCAATAAGCGGGAAGTAATGGCAAGGCTAGGCCGGAGGATCGCATTTGATTATGGCGATGTCCGTATCGGCGTAGCAATTTGTGATCCCGATGGTTTATTGGCGACGCCTTTAGAAGTTCTACAGAGTAAAGACCCCAATTTGTTAGTCAAAATCAACGAACTTGTCCAAGAGTATGAGCCGGTCAAGTTTTATGTGGGAGAGCCGAAGCAACTCAGTGGCGTTGATTCAGTTGCTGCAGAAAAGGCGATGAAATTTGCAGAAAGACTAAGCGCTAAATTCGATATTGAAATTTCGATGATTGATGAACGGCTATCAACTGTTTCGGCAAGTCGCCAGTTACGAGATGCCGGAATCGATGCCAAAAGCGCAAAAACTCTGATTGATTGTGCTGCTGCAGTTGCGATTCTTGAGCAAGGGCTAGCACTTGATAAGAGATAGAAAGGCGCTTATTCGCATTGCTTTAGCTCTCGCATTTGTATTCGTCTTTACTGGGGGAGTTCACGAACTTCGCAAGACGTCAGCGGCTCCTGATTTCGCTTGCTCCGACGGAACAGCCGTAACAAAAGTGATAACAGAGGCAGATATCGCGATAGAGATCGGCGCAGGGGCAACTGGTTCTGATATTGCGGCTCAACTTTTTGAGAAGGGCGTCGTTAAATCATCAAGGGCTTTCTTCGGTGTGGCAGTTGGAGATGCTCGTGCCGCCAAAATTGCACCAGGTTTACACATGATCTCGCCCGAACTTTGCGCAAAGGATGCCCTCGAGCAACTTCTAGAAAGCAAGCGAATCGCGGGGCTAATCAATATCGTTGAAGGTGAATGGAACTCTGAAGTCTTTGAAGATATGGTTAAAGCTGGATACTCACGTTCTGAGATAAAAGAAGCCCTCGCTCAATTGAAGTTGCCGGCGGGGTTCAAATCACTTGAAGGACTTCTCTTTCCTGCGCAGTACTCATTTGCCAAGGGAACGACTGCATCCGTTGCAATTGCAACTATGGTCGAGCGGGCTCAGACTGAAATGAAGAGCGCTGGGATTTCAGAAGCTCCAGGAAAATTCAACGCGC
>JAPLBI010000006.1:525-3443 GCA_026392815.1 Actinomycetota bacterium | reverse complement strand
TTATTCAGGCTGAAGGCGGTCTGGCCGATTTCACAAAAGTATCGCGAGTTATTCGAAATCGCTTAGAGAAGGGAATGCCTCTGCAGATGGATTCAACAATTCATTATGTGCAGAAGTTGCGGGGCAATATCTTCTTGAGCACTAAATCGACTTTGTTGAATTCGCCATATAACACCTACAGAAAATATGGCCTTCCTCCTGGTCCGATAGGAAACCCGGGTAAGCAAGCCTTGTTGGCTGCCGTAAATCCTGAACCTGGTGATTGGATTTACTTCATCACCGTTGCACCAAATGACACTAGATTTACCTCATCATTTGAAGAGTTTGGCATATGGAAAGTTGAGTATAAGAAGAATCTACGTGCTGGACTATTTGAGAGTAAGGAGTGATTAGGACATGTCAGATAAGAGCTTAAAAGCTGCCGTACTTGGCTTTCCAATTGCGCATTCTCTCTCGCCGGTATTACATAGAAAAGCTTTTGAACTTCTTGGTATCGCAGGGAGTTATGAAGCAATTGAGGTTGAAAGCGGTGGCTTAGCAGAGTTTCTTGAAAGCCAAGGCGCTAACTATGACTACCTCTCACTTACTATGCCTTTAAAGGAAGAAGTGTTGGTTATCGCCGAAAGTTCGGGAATTGAAGTTGACGAACTTGCGCTGCAAATTCAATCGGTGAACACGCTGATTCGAAATGGTTCGGGTTGGAGTGCAACCAGTACAGACGGCTCAGGATTTGTTAAATCTTTGGCTAACGCCGGATACGATCATTTTAATTCGGTTTTGATATTAGGAGCCGGTGGAACTGCTCGAGCGGTGGCGGGAGCGCTCGACGAGATCGCAGACAGCGTCGCAATTATGGGAAGAAGCGTAAGGCGAAATGGTGGAATAGCGGCTTGCTTTAGAAAATTAGCTCCCGAGTTTATTGCTTGGGATGATCAAATTGATCTTCGCAATTTCGATCTAGTTGTAAATACAACTCCTTCAGGTGCAGCAGATTTAGTTGCCGAGAATATTCCTTCTAAGGTCGAAGGCCTGCTCTTCGATGTCCTCTATAAACCTTGGCCGACTCTGATTGCACGACGTTGGTCTGATGGCGGGGGAAAGGTGATCAGCGGTCTAGAGCTGCTTCTCTATCAGGGTATCGACCAGCTCAACGCTGTTTATCCACTTGGACAAAAGATTATCGATAGCGAGCTAAGACTGGCGCTAACCAACGCTACGAAGTAATTCACAGATTCTGCGAAAGATGTAAATTCAGGTTATCTAGCCATTAGCGTCGCGCTGTGTTTGCACTCCTTCTCATCTCATCGCTCTATATCTCGATCGTCGATATCACTACCCATAAGGTTAGAAATCGAACTCTGATCTTCACCGCTTCGATTTTTGCTGCAACCACATTGGTAACTAAGGGGCAGATTCACCTCGCTAGTTCACTAGCCATTTTCTCAATTGGTTTTATTGCGATGTTCTTTGGTTTGGGCGCTGGCGATGTGAAGTTGGCGGCCCTGCTCGCTCTATTCTTTCTGCCTTTGGAAATATCGAGATGGAGTGATCTGATCCAGGGCTTTATCTTGGGAGGTGTGTTACTTCTGATTGGTCATCTTATTTCGAGGAGATCGTTCGCCGATCCAATAGCGTTGGCGCCAGCAATCTGCGCCGCTTTTATATGGTGCGCGAGATGACGCGCTTATCTGACACAATATGCGAGTGCGTTGGTTAACAGCAGGTGAATCTCATGGCCCGGCCCTCTCGGCGATTATTGAGGGCATTCCGGCAAGTGTTGAGATTTCATCTAAAGATATTGATTTTCATTTAGCTAGACGTCGTTTAGGTTTTGGTCGCGGTGCTAGACAGAATTTCGAGGCCGATAAAATTTCGATCCTTGGTGGAATCCGTCTTGGCTTAACACAAGGTGGTCCAATTTCAATTCAGGTTGGAAACTCAGAATGGCCAAAATGGGAAAAGGTAATGTCGGCTGATCCAGTTCCTGAAGAAGAGATTAAAGATTTAGCGCGAAATGCGCCGCTTACTAGACCACGTCCAGGACATGCAGATTTAGTTGGAATGCAGAAGTACGACTTAGATGACGCGCGACCAATTCTCGAACGTGCCAGCGCACGTGAGACTGCAGCGCGCGTTGCACTTGGCGCAGTTGCTCGAGCATTTCTGGAACAGAGCGTCGGAGTCACAATCTTGAGCCATGTTGTATCTATCGGTTCGGTAAGAATTCCTGATGGCACGAAACTTCCCGAGAAAACAGATATGGCAAGAATTGACGAGGATCAAGTTAGGTGTGCAGATCCTGCAACAAGTGCGAAGATGATCGCCGAGATTGAAGCCGCACACACTGATGGAGACACACTTGGTGGCGTCTGCGAAGTTCTTGCTTATAACTTGCCACCCGGACTTGGTTCACATGTTCATTGGGATCGCCGCTTAGATGCGCGCTTGGCAGGAGCGATGATGGGAATTCAGGCGATCAAGGGTGTGGAAATCGGTGATGGTTTCCAAACTGCTACTCGCCGCGGTTCGGTGGCCCATGATGAAATTGAGCGCGGTTCTAACGGATTGATAAAGCGTCGCACAGATCGCGCTGGTGGAACTGAAGGCGGTATGTCTAACGGTGAGATCCTTCGCGTTAGCGTCGCTATGAAACCAATCTCTACTGTGCCAAAAGCGTTAGATACGATCGACGTTAAGACTGGTGAAGCTGCGAAGGCGATTAATCAGCGATCTGATGTATGTGCTGTTCCCGCTGCGGGAGTCGTTGCAGAAGCGATGGCAGCGCTAGTTTTAGCAGAAGCGGTCCTCGAAAAATTTGGCGGCGATAATGTAAGTGAAACCCGTCGCAACTTCGAAAACTATATGAGCAACCTACGTTTTAAGTAGGCGATATGAGCGATTCTATAAAGCAGAACTAC
>JAPLBI010000006.1:0-458 GCA_026392815.1 Actinomycetota bacterium | reverse complement strand
AGAGCACAATTGGAAGAGCGCTATCCAAGGCTCTCAATGCGAACTTATCTGACACCGACGCTTTGATCGAGTCTGAAGTTGGCACTTCTATTTCACAGATATTTATTGATAAGGGAGAACCTTGGTTTCGCGAAGTTGAAGCGCGAATAGTCGCAAGAGAAATTGAGACGTTCTCAGGCGTTCTCTCACTTGGTGGCGGGGCACCACTTTCTGAAATCGCACAGCAGGCGATAAAAGAATCTGGCGCTAATGTGATCTATCTCGATATCTCGTTATCAGCAGCTGCACCGCGCGTGGGATTTAATCGTGATCGTCCGCTATTACTGAGCAATCCACGCGCGGCATGGCAAGAGTTAATGGAGAAACGCCGTCCAACTTATCTTTCTTTAGCTACGCAAGTTGTCCTAGTAGATAACCTAACTCCTAGAGAAATCGTCGACGAGATCATCACAGGCGTA
>JAPLBI010000119.1:1265-1951 GCA_026392815.1 Actinomycetota bacterium | reverse complement strand
GGGGTAGCTCAGCTTGGTAGAGCAAGCGGCTCATAATCGCTGTGTCGTGGGTTCAAATCCCGCCTCCGCTACTAGTTCGACAAGCGCGAATTTCGCGCAACGTGATCGCTCAGGTAACCTAAGCGCCTCGTAACAAGCAGGTACCAAAACGGTACTCAACGATAGAAGGAGCAAGACCATGGCAAGCAAGAGCGCGGACGTACGTCCAAAGATCACCATGGCATGCGTTGATTGCAAAGAGCGCAACTACATCACTAAGAAGAACCGCCGCAACGATCCAGACCGCATGGAACTCAAGAAGTTCTGTCCACGTTGCAAGTCTTCAACTCTTCACCGCGAAACTCGCTAATGCTCGCACCCGATTCTGTCGGGCGCACCTTCGCAGGTGCTAATTCAATCTCTATTTCGCAATCAGAAATCGATGCCTTCGCTGCCGTAATTGGCGAGACCGATACATCCATTGCACCCCCAACATTTACGATCCGCATTTCTCTGGATCAATTCCAAAACATTCTTACCCAACCTGAAATCGGTTTGGATTGGTCGCGCCTGGTCCATGGCGATCAAAAGTTTGAAATCTTCGCCCAAATTAAGGCCGGGGATTCACTTAGCTGTTCAGCAACAATTGAAAGCTATCGCGTAGCTGCCGGCAACGAGATCGTTAGCGTGCGCTCTGATCTACATCG
>JAPLBI010000119.1:0-1245 GCA_026392815.1 Actinomycetota bacterium | reverse complement strand
TACATCGCGGCGCTGAATTAGTTGTCTCCTCTTGGTCAACATTGGTGGTGCGCGCATGACAACAAAGATTGAGGTCGGCTTCGCAATTCCTGAAAAAGTTGTGCTTATTGATCGCCAGATGCTCAAGGCCTATGCCGATGCTTCAGGTGATCAAAACCCAATTCACCAGAGCGAAGAGTTCGCGCTTTCTGTTGGACTTCCAAATGTGATTGCCCACGGAATGCTGACCATGGCACTAGTTGGCAAATATGTGACTGATTGGTCGGGCGGAACCGCCAGCGTTAAAGAATTTGGCGCTCGCTTTATCAAGCCAGTAA
The DNA here is from genome assembly GCA_026392815.1 of Actinomycetota bacterium. Lineage (GTDB taxonomy): Bacteria > Actinomycetota > Actinomycetes > Nanopelagicales > Nanopelagicaceae > Planktophila. Next base: position 928 of record JAPLBI010000119.1, on the reverse strand, counting down.
TAGTGCCTGCAGGTGAAAAAGTTGATTTAACAATTAATGGCACCATAACTGAAGTAAATGGCGATCAAATCAAGGTAGATCTTGTTGCCACCTCTGCCGGAGTCAAAGTGCTGGGCATGGCTAAAGCTGTTGTAATTAAGAAATGACTTCTAAAAGCAAAGAAGAGTTAGCGCAGGAAAGACTCGATGCGCGTGCTGCCAGAGATTTCGCAAAAGCTGATCAACTTCGCGATCAAATAGCAGCCCTTGGTTTTGAAGTAATCGATGTTGCCGGTGGCTTTGAATTCCGCGCTAAAGAGCGTTTTCCCAGCTTTGCATCAACCCGTGATTTACGTGCAATTAAAGTAAACGGCGATATTGCAATTGCAATGATCGTTGATGGATTTACAGAAGATGCTGCTGAAACTGTGCGGAACATTAAGGACCACACGGATACTCCGGTGATCGCGCTCGTGATTGGCGATCCCGCTGAGCTGGTTGATGAAATCGATCTGCAATTCCAGTTGCTTGCGATTACTGAAAACTTCGGCTGGGGCGAGAACGCTAATGCGCTCCTTAAAAATATCTCTTCTAAATATTTAGTAATCATGGATCCCTCAACGAGGTTTACCGGCGATGCCATGTCTCCTGTTCTTGCCGAGTTAAGCAAAGGCGAATACAGCGCAGTTGGTTGGCGCGGCGGACTAGTGAACACTGATGATGAGTGGCGCAGCGTTGACGATAAAGGTGCTGGCGAAGTCGATGTGCTATTTAGTTACTTCCTAGCAATTAACTGCCTAGATGCCACAAATGCTGGCGGATTTAACAACCGCGCTATTTATTATCGCAACGCTGATATCGAATTTTCCTTGCGCTTGCGCCATGCCAATGGTCGATTGCTGCAGATAGACCTTCCCCTAGAACAAGCGCGCCATCACGGTTATTACGAT
>JAPLBI010000061.1 GCA_026392815.1 Actinomycetota bacterium | reverse complement strand
GCGCCCGTGGCCTATCAGTTGATTCGGGCTCGGCATGTACTGCAATGAATCTGCAACCTAGCCATGTTTTGGCCGCTATGGGGCTACCAACTGATGGAAATATTCGAATTAACCTGCATGCAGAAACTACTGCAGAAGAAGTTGAATTACTGATTAACGCTTTGGTAGATGAGGTTCGATCTCAGCAGCAGCGCTAGCACCGTATGCCTCTTTAAAGCGCGCTAAGAATTCTGCTGAAGTAAAGCGGTACTCCTGTGTGCCAGTTGTTTCAATTACATAAGTAGCGATCATCGAACCTAACTGCGCACATCTTTCGTGGTTTAGGCCCCAGGCCAGACCGGCAACAAATCCAGATCTAAATGAATCACCAACTCCAGTTGGATCAGTCTGAGATTTTTCCTTCGGCGTTGTCACTTTAATTGTTTCGCCATGCAGGGACTCGACTCTCGCTCCTTCAGAACCAAGTGTCACGACTCGGAATTTAACTTGTTCGAGAATCTCACGATCGCTCCAACCAGTTTTCTGAATCGCAAGCGCCAATTCGTACTCATTCATAAATAAGTAGGTAGCCCCAGTAATCAACTTCTTAATATCTTCGCCAGACATACGAGCCATCTGCTGTGAAGGATCAGCCGCTATAGCAATTCCCTCTTGGCGGGCTACCTCTGAGTGGCGCAACATCGCCTCTGGGTCATCAGGTGAAATGACAATCAGATCTAATTTGCCGGTCTTTTCCATAATTGGTGAAAGCTCAATGTTGCGCGCTTCCGACATCGCACCAGGAAAGAACGATGCGATCTGGTTTAACTCGGTATCTGTGGTCACCATGAAGTGTGCGGTGTGAAGCGTTGTGGAAACTAAAACATGTGATGTATCAACGCCATGGCGCACCAACCAAGCATCGTAATCTGGCCAGTCGATTCCAACGGCCGCGATCAAAATTGGATTAAGGCCGAGTGAACCCATACCGAATGCGATATTTGCTGCGCATCCCCCACGGCGAACTTCCAGGCCATCTACGAGAAATGAGAGTGAAACTTTTTCGAGTGATCCAGCAACGAGTGAGTCGGTGAACTGTTGAAAGAATCGCCGCAGGCGCAAGATCCGCCAGCATTTGGATTATCAATTGTGAAGCCCTGCTTCTCAATCGTGTCAACGAAATCAATTGAGGCGCCCATCAAATATGGATCGCTCATCTTGTCTACAACAACTTTTACAGTTCCGAATTGATGTGAGATATCGCCTTCTTGATCGCGATCATCGAAGTAGAGCTGGTAGCGCAAGCCCGAACAACCACCTGGCTGAACAGCAACGCGGAGGTAGAGATCATCGCGACCTTCTTGAGCAAGGAGCGCTGCTACCTTGGCTGCGGCAACTTCTGTCAGGACGATAGGGCCAGTCGATGCTGGCGCTTCTGTTGTTGAGTTCGATGTCTCTGTAGTCATGGGTAAAGACTACCTGCCACCTACTGTCGATGCGACAGCAACCCTAAATATGCGCGAGAATGTGTCCATGTCCACACCTACTCGCTCGACATCGCTGACTGATCTGCTCCTTCTTGGGCAGGGTCGCGATCTGGCATCTGAGCGAGGCGTCTCTTGTACCGGTGAACTGCCTGAAGCGAGTGATCCTGATTTAATCTCTAGAGCAAGGGCTGCTCGCGCGGCACTTGGTGATCGCGCACTTGTTTTGGGCCATCACTATCAGCGAGATGAGGTAATTGAATTTGCCGATGTAACAGGAGATTCATTTAAGTTGGCACAGGCTGCCGCAGCTCAATCAAGTGCTGAATACATAATTTTCTGCGGCGTTCACTTCATGGCAGAAAGCGCTGACATTCTGACTTCAAATAACCAGAAGGTAATTCTTCCTGATCTCGCTGCCGGTTGTTCAATGGCTGACATGGCCACGGCAAACCAAGTAACTCAATGCTGGAAAGATCTCCAAGAAGTTGACGTCGCCGATACAACAATTCCAGTTACATATATGAACTCATCTGCTGCAATTAAGAGTTTTACCGGTGAACATGGCGGAACTATCTGCACGTCATCGAATGCTAAGAAGAGTATGGAGTGGGCGCTTTCCAAAGGCGAGAAGATTCTCTTCCTCCCCGATCAGCATTTAGGTAGAAATACAGCGGTTCTTTCGCTAGGCCTGACTCTTGAGGATTGCGTTCTATGGAATCCATGGAAGCCAATGGGTGGGTTAACTCCTGAAGAAATTCGTGGGGCGAAGATAATTTTATGGCGCGGACATTGCTCTGTTCATGGACGCTTTACTTTGGAATCTGTGAACGAGGTGAGAAAACAACTTCCAGAGGTAAAGGTTTTGGTTCATCCAGAGTGCCAACATGAAGTTGTTGCCGCCGCTGATGTCGTAGGTAGTACCGAGATGATCATCAAAACTGTAGAGCAATCTCCTGCAGGAAGCGTATGGGCAATCGGTACCGAGCTGAATTTAGTTTCACGCCTTGCCAAGGCTCACCCCGATAAGAAGATTGTCTTTCTAGATAAGACAGTTTGCTATTGCTCAACCATGAACCGGATCGATCTTCCGCATCTGGTTTGGGCGATGGAATCTTTAGTCGATGGCCACGTTGTAAACCAGATTAGCGTTGCTCCGAATGTAGCCAAGTTCTCCAAACTCGCACTCGAGCAGATGCTCGCCCTATAGTTTGCCCATGACTTCTACTCCAGAAAATAGCCAGAAAAAAGGTCGCCCAACCCCAAAGCGAAAAGAAGCGCAGGCGGCGACAAAGGTTTCTTCACTAGCGCCAGCGTCAACTAAGGCCGAGAAGAAGCGCGCTAAAGATCAGGCACGTGCAGCACGTCTCTTGCAGCGCCAGGCCTATCTTCGTGGCGATGAGAATGCGCTACCAATGCGTGATCGTGGTCCAGAAAAGAAGTTTGTTCGAAATTACATCGATGCCCGTCGTTCGATCGGTGAATATTTCCTTCCAATCATCGGCTTTGTGTTAATTCTTTCCCTCATCCCGCTAAGTGTTTTTGCTGTGGCTGGGATCGTGATTATGTATAGCGTTCTTCTCTTCTCAATCATCGATGGCTTCTTCTTATCTCGCAAAATTAAGGCCGAGATTACGAAGCGTTTCCCAGATAAGAGCACCAAGGGTCTTGGGCTTTACGGCTGGCTTCGTTCCACACAAATGCGACGTATGCGTGCACCTAAGCCACAAGTGAAAGCTGGCGAAAAGATTTAACTTAAGCCCTAGGGTTTGGGCTCTTCGTCTCTTTCGGATCGGTAGTTGGAATATTTCCAAGCGCCTTATCAATAGCGTGCATGACATCGGCAGATAACTTAACTCCCGACGCCTTTACATTCTCTTTTACCTGAGCTGGCTTTGTAGCGCCCATGATCGCGCTTGAAACATTTGAGTTTTGAAGAACCCAGGCAATTGATAGTTGACCCATCGTTAAATCTAAGTCTCTGGCAATCGGAGCCAGGTTTTGAACTGCGCTAAGTACGTCATTGCGCATCCAGCGCGAGATCATATCTGCGCCAGATTTCTTATCTGTTGCGCGAGAACCCACCGGTGGTTTCTTTCCTGGAAGATACTTTCCAGTTAGAACTCCTTGCGCCATAGGTGACCAAACGATCTGTCCGATTCCTTCGCGCTTGCTTAGCGGCACTATTGCGGCTGGCTTGATACAAATCGGTTGTAACCCTTGGCATCTTGAATGCGCAGCGCATCTGCGATCTGCTTAGCGTTCCATTCAGAGAAACCTATGTAATGAACTTTTCCAGCACGAATCAGATCGTCGAATGCGCTTAGTGACTCTTCTAGTGGGGTTTCATAGTCAAAGCGATGCATCTGGTAAAGATCGATGTGATCGGTATTGAGACGCTTTAGCGAGGCGTTGCAGGATTCAATAATGTGTTTGCGAGATAGACCGCGATCATTCTTACCTGAACCAGTTGGCCAATAAACCTTGGTAAATAGCTCATAGGATTCACGCTTGATTCCCTTAAGCGCGCGACCTAATACGGATTCAGCTTTAGTTGCTGCATATACATCTGCAGTATCGAATGTCGTGATGCCTAGGTCATAGGCGGTGCGTACGCACTTAACTGCGGCATCAGCCTCAACCTGAGATCCGTGGGTTATCCAATTTCCATAAGAAATCTCTGAGACGTACATTCCTGAGCTGCCGAGGCGACGATATTCCATAGGCGAAACCATACCCCCACTCTTAAGTAGCGTGGTGAATTGCTATCACCCGTCACCTATGGTTTTCTTCGCAGGTACCTACAACTAAATAGCAATACTTTCTCTTGAGGGGAAGTCGGTGAAAATCCGACGCTGACCCGCAACCGTAAGAGTTTCATGGCAGTCAAAGCGCCACTAGAACTTAAGTCGGATTACCTCACCAGAAAGCGTAATTGACCAACACCCGCCGAGGTTTGCGGGGCGTAGTCTCAAGAAAAAGTAGATTCAATACTTTTATTGCGCTACCCCTGTGAGGCTCTTAATTTCTAGAGAGGCTCCACAGTAATAATGTTAAACTTAAAAATGTCTAACGGAATATCGTCTCGCAAGTTCACCCCAACCTTATTCGTTCTAGCCCTTGTTGCTGCTCAAATAATTCCAGTTGCTTCAGCCAACGCTGCCGATAAAGGTTGGCGTTACTGGGGTTATTACCAAGCAGCTCCCGGTGCCAATACATGGACTGCTGCAATGACTGGTCCAACAGTAGATATTGAAGATGGCGCCGTTGAAGGCTGGTCATTTGTATTCAGCAGCGATGACATTCCATCAACTCCCCCTTCAGTAAAACCAAACTTTGCATCCATCTGCGGAAAGACAAAGGCCGATAAAGATACAAAGCGAATCGCGCTGGTGATTGATTTTGGATCGAAGGCGTATGCGCCAAAAGGTGAAAAAGTAAAGAAGACAATCACAACTTGTGTCCGTACCGCAAAGACATCGCAAGGTATCGATGTTCTTGGAATGGCCATGAAGGTACGCGCTGCTAAGAGCGGGCTCATCTGCGGTCTCAATGGTTACCCAGCAAAAGAGTGCGGTACTGAAATCGCAACACCTACTTCCCTTAAGAAGTAAGAAAAGCGCTCAACTGTTATGAAATCGCTGCACCCGCTTACTTGGTGGCTTTGGAGTATCGCTTTAATCGTCACGGTAATTCGTGCCAATAGCGCTCTCTATGCTGCTTTGGTTATTGCGGGTGCAGCGCTCATAGTTTGGCGCTGGGCTGGAGATTTTCCTTGGTCGAAGAGTTTCTGGTTTTCCCTTCGCTTGGGGGCCTTTATTTTGATTGTCAGAGCAGTCACCGGTGTATTAATCGGTGTGCCAATCCCTGGAACGAAAATCATTGAGCTTCCAATTATTCCTTTACCGGATTGGATGGCGGGCATCCGCATTGGCGGCGTTATTACCCAAGAACGACTTACCTCATCACTGCATGAGGGGCTGATAATTGTCTCTGTCATCGCGCTCTTTGGTGCAGCGGTGTCACTTACCAGTCCTCATAAAATGTTGCGAGTACTTCCCGTAATCGTTTATGAATTTGGGGTTGCGATTGTTATTGCTACCTCATCACTTCCACAACTTGTTGCAAGTTACTCACGGATTAAACGCGCTCGAATTCTAAGAGGCGATGAGAAACCAAGGTTTAAATCCATCGCTCTGCCACTCTTAGAAGAGGCTTTAGCAAAGTCGCTCGATCTTGCAGCGGCGATGGATTCGCGTGGATATGGCGTAAGTCGAGTTCGCTCTAGGTATCGCCCAATCAAGTGGCGCTCTGCGGATACTGCGATTTTTTCTAGTTGCCTCGTTCTTCTTGGTCTTGTCTGGTCGGTGACTTCATGATCAAATTTTCAAATGTCTCACTTTTTAGAAAGACTGACATTTTCTATTGAAGAAGGTGAAATGGTTCTGGTTATTGGTTCGACCGGAACTGGAAAATCTTCACTCTTACGTTTAATAAATGGCTTGGTTCCGCATCACACCGGTGGAATTTTGGCAGGTGATGTAACAGTTGATGGAATTTCGACTCAACTTGTGCGACCAGGTGAGTTGGCTCATCTCATTGGAATTGTAGGCCAGAACCCAAGTAGCGGCTTTGTAACCGATACCGTTGAAGAAGAACTCGTCTTTAGTATGGAGTCGCTAAATGTGGCTCCGGATGTAATGCGCAAACGCGTTGAAGAGATTCTTGATCTATTGGCCTTGGCGCCACTTCGCAATCGAGCGATTTCAACTCTCAGCGGTGGCGAACAACAACGTTTAGCAATCGGCAGCGCCCTCGTGATGCATCCCAAGATTTTGGTTTTGGATGAACCAACCAGCGCACTTGACCCGATCGCAGCGGAAGAAGTTCTCTCAATCATCCATCGCTTAGTACACGACCTCAGCCTGACGGTTGTGATTGCAGAACATCGCTTAGAGCGAGTAATTGGTTTTGCTGATCGAATCATTCATATCGCAGGAGATGGTCAAGCCCAGATTGATCTCCCAGAAAACATCCTAAAAAATTCAGAAATCGCTCCCCCAATCGTTCATCTATCGCGCGCCCTTAAATTGAATCAACTCGGTCTTAGCGTTCGCGATGTTCGAAGAATGACCGAAGATGTCAGACGCGATGGGAAAGAGAATCCGCAGGTACTAAAGGAAACGACCCCAACGGCTATTTCAGTTAAGGGAGCTTCGATTTCTTACGGCTCACATCTTGCGCTAAAGAACGTTGATGCACTTGTAATGGAAGGCGAGATAGTTGCCTTGATGGGTAGAAATGGCGCCGGTAAGAGTTCACTTCTGCAATCAATCGTCGGAGTTAAAGAGTTGGATCGTGGTGAGATATCTGTTTTCACCCACCCCCCAATGAGTCTGAAGGGTGCGCTGCGCCGCGCAACCGTTGGTTATATCCCGCAAGAACCTAGCGATCTCTTATATGCGCAAAGCGTTACGCAAGAGTGTTCGCAAGCCGATAAAGATAATGAAATCGCAAGCGGAACGACCTTTGCTTTACTTCAAGAGCTAGTTCCTTCAGTTTCGCCTGCGACCCATCCACGCGATTTATCGGAAGGGCAGCGTTTGGCGCTGGCGCTAGCCGTAGTTCTCTCTGCACAACCTCGCGCGCTAATCCTGGATGAGCCAACGCGTGGATTGGATTATCAATCCAAATCGTTGCTGATCGAAATTCTCAAAGGCTTTGCCGCACAACCTGGAAGGGCTGTTGTTATCGCAACTCACGATGTAGAACTCGTGGCTGAGCTAGCAGATCGAGTTATCTTCTTATCTGAGGGAGAAGTTGTTGCAGACGGACCAACGATCGATATTTTATTGGCATCACCGGCTTTCGCTCCTCAAGTAGCAAAAGTAATGGCTCCGCGCAGATGGTTAACAGTTAACGATGTAATGCGCGCGCTAGATCAAGAGGCTGATTCCCGATGAAGTATTTAACTAACGATATCTATCGCTTCAGCGGCAGATCGAGAATCGCTCTTGCCATCGTTTCGGCTACCGTATTTGCTGGTTTTACTTGGCCTTTCTATGTGCAATCTCAAAGTTCGGCGCAGTTTGCACAATACTTTTTCTGGGCAGCTGTTCCTGCTTCAATCTTTCTGTTAATCGCACAACTGAGTGATTCTGGATTAGATGCTAAATCTGTTGCGCTACTAGGAACTCTCGCTGCGCTTCTTGCTGCACTTCGACCGCTAGGCGCAGGCGCAGTGGGTCTTGAACCGATGTGGTTTCTTTTAATTCTTGCAGCCCGCGTCTTTGGTTCGGCATTTGGATTTTTGTTGGGCGTGCTCGGAATGTTGGCATCGGCTCTTCTTACTGGTGGGTTTGGACCCTGGCTTGCTTATCAACTCTTCGCCGCCGGTTTAGTGGGTTTATTTGCAGGTTCTTTCCCGAAAAGGTTTAAGGGGCGAGCAGAAATCTTGTTGTTGGTCTTTATTGCAATTCTTGCTTCCCTGATCTTCGGTTTATTAATGGATCTGCAATTCTGGCCTTGGGCGTTAGGTGGAGATACCCAACTCTCTTATCTACCAGGAGCTCCCATATGGGAGAACTTGAACAGATTTATAACCTTTCACTTTCTATCGTCAATGGCGTGGGATATTCCAAGAGCTGTTTTGACGTCAACGCTAATTGTTATTACCGCGCCCGCTGTTCTATCGGCGCTGCGTAGAACAAGAACTAAAGCCGCCTTCTTAACGCCAGTCGAGTTCAGCGCACGTTTGAAGTGACCAGCGGCAACTTAGTAATTACCGAAACGCTAACTCTTCCACGAACATCGACAATTAATTCATCGCCCACTTTGTATTCGGGGTTGACCAAAGCCAAGGCGATACCTTTTTTTAAGGTTGGCGAGAAAGTTCCACTCGTTATCTCGCCAACAACTTCGCCACTTGAATTCTTAATCTGCATCCCTGCTCGTGGAATACCGCGATCTTTGCTAACAAGGGCGCGCAGTTTGGTGTGCGATTTCGCTTCACGTTGCTCACTAAGCGCTTTAGCGCCACTGAAAGTTGGTTTTTCCCAACCAATCGCCCAAGTGGCTGATGCTTGAACCGGTGTTATTTGAAGAGTTAACTCGTGTCCATGAAGTGGATATCCCATTTCGGTGCGCAAGGTATCGCGCGCACCTAAGCCGCAGATTAAACCGTCGTATGGCTTAATTGCTTCGACCAGGGATTCCCAAACAGCGCCAGCATCGCTCCAGCTTGGAAGAATTTCATATCCATGTTCGCCGGTGTAACCAGTGCGACACAAAATGGCAGGGCGCCCTGAAATCTGGATGTGTTCAAAGGCCATGTAATCCATCGCAGGGTTTAAGCCAAGGGATTCAATGACCGATTTAGATTTTGGGCCTTGCACTGCGATGACTGCAAATTTCTCGTGGAGATTTATAATCGTGATTCCAATAGGCACAACAGCCATGAGGGCAGCGACTACATCTGATGTGTTGGATGCGTTAGGGATCAGAAATAAATCAGTCGGGCTATTTCGATAAACAATCAGATCATCGATAACTCCGCCAGCAGAGTTGCAGTGAAGGGTGTATTGGGCCTGTCCATCGGTAATTCGATTTAAATCATTGGTAAAGACAGAGTTGAGAAATTCCAGCGCTCCTTCGCCAATCACGCTGACTTTGCCGAGGTGAGATACATCAAATATCCCAACTCGCTCCCGAACAGCGGTGTGTTCGGCGATTACGCCCGATGCTGGGTACTCAATAGGCATCAACCAACCGCCGAAATCGGCCATCTTTGCATTAAGTGCAAGATGTTTTTCGGCAAGTGGTGAATTTTTCATGTAGACAACTTACACTTACCCGAGCATCGCCACCAGATAAGAACCATCATTTAGTAGCGAGTCACCACGACGCAGGTTACTTCTTAAGGAGCTCTACATGACAACGATCCACCTCTCTGATGGAATCATCAAAGATGAGATTCTGGTAGTTGGGCTATCTCATAAGAAGAGCAAATCCTCGCTAACAATTGAAAGTGGCGATATCGCACTTGATACAAAGAAAATTTTGGCGACCTTGGCCGATATGGGTGCAACTGGCAAGGCCGATGAAGTCATTAAAATCCCTGGTACTAGTACGCGTCTATTAATCTTCACCGGACTCGGCGAACATAAAGCCACCTTCGACGATGAGACCCTGCGCCGCGCAGCAGGTGCAGCCGCGCGAGCTCTGGCCGGAAATTCCAGCGCCACCTTCTCGCTTCCAGCAAAGAAAACAAATGCAGTCGGAGCTGTTGCAGAGGGCGCGCTAATGGGCGCGTATGTCTTTAACAAATTTAGAGTTGATTCACTAAGTGATCGCCGCCCGAGCCTTAAGTCGGTAACGGTTCACTCATCCCTTGCCCAAGATCCAAAGGCGAAGGCAGCGGTTAAACGAGCAGCGATTATTGGGGATTACACCGCAATTGTTCGCGATCTCATCAACACTCCCCCAAGTCACTTAACTCCTGATTCGTTCTGCAAGACATTTACTGAAATCGTTAAGAAAGCAGGCGGTGCCGCAGCCGGCTTAAAGGTTTCGATAATGACTGATTCACAGTTAAAGGCAAAGGGATATGGCGGAATCACCGCAGTCGGACAAGGTTCAGCGAATCCACAACGACTACTTCAAATTTCATATCGTCCAGTGAAGGCTAAGGCGCGTAAGACCTTCGCTTACGTTGGCAAGGGAATCACCTTCGATACTGGTGGCTTAGCGCTTAAGCCAGCTGCCGGAATGGAAGCGATGAAATCCGATATGTCGGGAGCTGCTGCTGTTTGCGCAGCAACTATCGCAATCGCACTTCTGAAGCTTCCGATAGCCATTGATTGTTACGCGCCGCTTGCTGAAAATATGGTCAGCGATAACGCAACTCGTCCAAGTGACATCATCACTATGTATGGTGGCAAAACTATTGAGGTCCTAAACCCAGATGCGGAAGGGCGTTTAGTCCTTGGTGATGCGCTGGTGAAGGCGCAAGAGAATAAAGATCTAGACGGAATCGTCGATGTTGCAACTCTTACCGGTGCTCAAGTTGTTGCACTCGGTACCCGCACAAGCGCAATCATGACCAACAACCAAGAATTTAGTGATCACTTCTTTGCAATAACAAAAGAGGTTGGCGAAGCTTTCTGGCCGATGCCACTTCCTGTCGAACTTCGCGCATCCCTTGATTCACCTGTTGCTGACATGGCAAATATCGGTGAACGTATGGGTGGAATGATGGTCGCTGGCCTCTTTCTAAAGGAGTTCATTGCACCTGAGTTACCTTGGTTACATCTCGATATTGCAGGTCCGGCCTACAACGAAGGCGATCCATATGGCTATACGCCAGTTGGCGGCACTGGAGTTGCTCTGCGCTCATTGGTGGCCCTTGCTGAATCTGCCGCCATTTCGTAATCGGGCGCTAAAACTGGCAAGATAGGTCTCAATCCAGGCGCTTCGTGGCCCTCGGTGATGAAGGAGTCAGCAGACGTGTCTAACTTTGATCTCGTAGTTTTAGGTGGCGGCAGTGGCGGTTACGCAGCTGCGCTACGCGGCGCTCAACTCGGACTATCCGTAGCGCTAATCGAGGCAGATAAATTAGGCGGCACTTGTCTTCACCGCGGATGTATCCCAACTAAGGCCCTGCTCCATGCCGGTGAGATTGCAGATGGCGCACGCGATGCGAGCCACTTCGGCGTAAATGCAACTTTTAATTCAATAGATATGACTGGTGTTAATGCCTACAAGGATGGCGTGGTTTCAAAGTTACATAAGGGTCTGCAAGGTCTAGTTAAATCACGAAACATCACCTTTATCGAAGGCCACGGCAAGCTTGTATCTAAGGACACCATCGAAGTTAATGGCGCTCGCTACACAGGAAAAAATATTCTTCTTGCAACCGGTTCTTATGCCCGCACTCTCCCTGGTCTAGATATTGATGGAAAGAAAGTCATCACATCTGATCAGGCGATGAAGATGGAATATGTGCCAAAGAGCGTAATTGTTCTTGGTGGCGGAGTCATCGGATGCGAGTTTGCATCAGTCTGGAAATCATTCGGTGCAGAAGTGACAATTATTGAAGGCTTGCCACATCTTGTGGCTCTGGAAGATGAGTCATCAAGTAAGCAGTTAGAGCGCGCCTACCGCAAGCGCGGAATCAACTTCGAACTCGGCGTTCGCTTTAAATCCCATGCAGTCACAGCTGATGGCGTGACCGTAACTTTGGAAGATGGAAAGACATTTACCGCTGAAGTCCTCTTGGTCGCTGTTGGCCGCGGTCCAGTTTCCGCCAACCTCGGCTATGAAGAACAAGGCATCACCATGGATCGTGGCTATGTTCTGGTTGATAACAAGTGCCGCACCAATGTGCCAGGTATTTGGGCAGTTGGAGATTTGATTCCAACGCTGCAACTCGCTCATGTTGGTTTCGGAGAAGGCATCTTGGTTGCTGAGGAGATCGACCAATTAATTACGACGGTGTTCCTCGCGTTACTTACTCAGAGCCAGAGGTTGCCTCTGTTGGTTTAACAACTGCGCAGGCAAAGGAGCGCGGGCATGACGTCGTCGAACTTAACTATGACTTAGCCGGAAACGGTAAGGCGCAGATTCTGCGGACAGCGGGTTCAATAAAGCTGGTCTCGCAAAAAGGTGGACCAGTTCTAGGAATTCACATGGTTGGTTCACGTGTCGGTGAACTACTGGCCGAAGCTCAATTAATCTTTAACTGGGAAGCATCAGCAGATGATGTTGCTCCATTGATCCACGCCCACCCAACGCTTTCTGAAGCAATGGGTGAAGCGCATATGGCACTTGCCGGCAAACCACTTCACGCTCACGGATAGAGAATAGGAAAACGCAATGACTTTCTCAGTAACTATGCCAGCACTTGGCGAAAGTGTCAGCGAAGGTACAGTCACACGTTGGCTTAAATCCGAAGGCGATCATGTCGCAATGGATGAGCCACTCCTTGAAGTATCAACCGACAAAGTCGATACCGAAATTCCTTCACCTGTTGCCGGTATCTTGCAAAAAATAGTTGTTGCAATTGATCAGACCGTTCCAGTTGGAGCAGAGCTTGCAATCATCGCCGATGGTGGAGCGCCTGCTTCAACCCCTGCACCTGCAGCGCCAGTTGCTGCCGCACCTGTTACTCCGCCTCCTGCCGCACCTGCGCCAGCTGCACCGGTGACTCCACCTCCTGCAGTACCGGTTGCGCCATCTGCCGGAACAATTATTACCATGCCAGCACTTGGCGAGAGCGTTAGCGAAGGAACTGTTACGCGCTGGTTAAAGGGCGTCGGAGATTCAGTCGCAGTTGATGAAGCTCTTCTCGAAGTTTCAACTGACAAAGTTGATACCGAAATTCCTTCACCTGTTGCCGGAACAATTCTTTCAATCGATGTTCCTGTTGATTCAACTGTTCCAGTTGGCGCACGTTTAGCAGTTATCGGTGGCGCAGGAGCTTCCGCACCTGCCGCACCAGTTGCAGCTCCCCCAGCGCCACCAGTTGTTGCTGCACCAGTTATTTCTGCTCCAGCGCCAGTAGCACCACCAGCGCCCGCACCTGTTGCTGCAAGTGCACCTGTCTCACAACCTGCCGATGCTTATGTAACTCCAATCGTTCGTAAGTTAGCTAACGATCTTGGGGTAAACCTGGCAAACGTTAAAGGCTCTGGTGTAGGTGGACGAATTCGCAAGGAAGATGTTGAAGCTGCTGCACCCAAGAGCGCCGCTCCGGTTTCAACAACAACAGCGGCACCTGCACAGCGTTCAGCAGCTGCACCTGTCGTTGCAACATCTCCACTTCGCGGAACTACCGTAACCATGTCACGTCTTCGTAAGGTAATCGCAGCCCGCATGGTCGAGTCACTTCAAGTAAGTGCGCAGTTAACAACTGTCGTCGAAGTAGATGTAACAAAGATTGCCCGTCTGCGTGATCGCTCAAAGGCAACATTCGAAGCACGTGAAGGCGTAAAACTCTCATTCCTTCCATTCTTTGCAGTTGCAGTTTGTGAA
>JAPLBI010000167.1 GCA_026392815.1 Actinomycetota bacterium | reverse complement strand
CAACGCCTTTGGAATATCAGGGGCACCAACGATGTCGGCCCAAACCGCGCGTCCAGCAAGGAAACCACTCGCTCCCCCAATTGCACAAGCCTTCACTGCATCGTTGAAAAATGGCTGCTTAACTCCGTTAGAAAGAACTACCCACGGAGATCCAATCGCTTCTGAAATTCGTTCTGCGTTCTTGGTTACTAAAGAAAGATCTCCTTCGCCATGGAAGGGAACTTCTGCTTTATACAAATCTGGCTTCCAAGTCGCTGCTTCACGTGCGGCAAGAATCAACTCTTCTTCGCGATCAAAAGATCTTGAAGTATCGGTTGGCGGCTTCACGATGATTTCGATAATCGATGGCAGACCAGAGACTTCGCATAACTTATTAAATTCTGCTACGAGTTTGGCGCGGCTATCTGGAGATTCATCGTTGCGCCACAGCACCAAGAATTTCAATCCAACGCTATTGATATCGCGCATTCTGATCGGATCAACATCAGGATCAACTGCAGTGTCAGTAGCTGCGCCTCCTGCAGGCCCCACTAATAAATCAGCTGCAGCAATTAATCCGCATGAGCCCTTTAGCGCACTCTGGTTAATAATCGCATCAATACCAAACTCTTGATCAACTAAGAGCGCTGATGCAAATGGCGAAAGTTCGCGGGCAACATCTACTTTAAATTGAGTTAACTGTGAGTCAGGTACCGGAGTGCTTTGATGTGCGGCAAACATTCCACGCAGAGCTTCACGTTGATCCACAGCAACCATCGCAAGCGCACCAGAAGGCCTGGCTAATTTGGTAAGTGGTGCTCTCATGATCTCTCCTTTAGGAATTTATCTAGCTCTGCGGTATTTGGAATCATCGATTGACCATCTAGACCACGACAAGAAAGTGCGGCGACCGCATTGGCGCGCATTAAAGAGGCTTCGAGTGTGTGCCCTTGAATCACTTGAGCAAGTAGCGCTCCATGAAAAACATCGCCGGCGCCTAGCGTGCTTACAACTTCAACGGCAAAGCCATCTGCGTGAACTAGGCCTGATTCACTTGAATAACCAGTACTTCCGGCAGAACCTTGCGTTGCCACTGTTATGTTTTTAGCGTTGACCGCATCTCTTTCGACCGCTGCGCCCAGTTGAAGGTCGGGATAACGAAGCGCCATCTGTCGATCAGTTGGAACAAATAGATCTACCTCCGATGCATCAAAATCAGCAACGTTATATCCGGCATCAAATGAAATCTTTGGTCCGCTTCCGCGAGCGATCTTTTCAGACTTCAAACGGTTAATTCCAACGTGATCTACATGGAGCCACTCTGCCTGGCTAATCAACTTCTTCGCTTCTGCATTTAGATTCACTTGTTGCATTGGTTGACGGGTACTAATTGCGCGTGAGCTATGTTCTTTCGAGGCAACAATTACACTTCCAGATGTTGCACTAGCACCGATGGAAATTCCTGAAGTATCAACGCCTTCACGGGCAAAAATCCGCAGAACTTCTGCGCCATCTTCATCATCGCCAATTGTTCCGGCAATTGCCGTTGAAACTCCGAGGCGGCTTAGCGTTACTGCGGCAACAGCTGCCGGGCCACCACCTGCGCGCGCTATCTGGTGGGCTAAAACTCTTTCATCTTCGCCTGGATAGTTATCGACTAAGGCGATTGTGTCAATTGTTATTACACCGAGACAAACAACTTGAATATTGCTCAACGCTCATTCTTTTCATTTGCATCGGCAAGGGCTACCGCACGTGCGCCAGAAATATGTTGCAGCGTTAACTTAGAGACCAGTTCTCCATCTCTTGCTTCAATGGCATCCAAAATAGCGTTGTGCTCGCGCTTTGATACATCTGATCTGCCTGGCAAACGCAAAGTGGTTTCCATCGACATCTTCATAACATCTTGCAAGACATTGAGCGTTTGGTTGATAAATCTATTTTCGGCGATTCCGACGATTGTTAGGTGAAACTTCGCATCTAACGCCTGCAATTGGTTGTAATCAATTGGCGTCGTTGAAGTAACTGTCTCGATCTGATTTAAAGTTGCACGAAGTAAGCGGATATCTTCCTTGGTTGCCTTTGCCGCTGCCCACTTTGATGCCGGAACTTCCAGAACTTCACGAGCATCAAAGAGCTCATTTAAGCCGTGGGTGGTGGCCATCATCGAAGCGCGAAGTTCTTGCGCAACTATCGGTTCTTGAACAAAAGTGCCTTGTCCATGCTTTATTTGCACTAAGCCTTGGGCCTGCAGAATATGCAACGCCTCGCGCAGAGATGGACGGCTAACTGCCAACAATTCGGCAAGGGTTCGCTCTGATGGCAGGCGGTCGTTGGGCTTTAAATTCTGAATTTCAATTAGTTCAACTAATTGCGTAGCAATGCGCGCTGCACGTTGTGGAGCAAGCGGGGTTACAGCGCTCATCATTTAACCCTTTACCGCTCCTGCTGTAAGACCAGCGATAAACGAGCGTTGCATCATGAGGTACATGATAACCATCGGAAGTGATGCCACCATCACTGCGGTGAAGAGCATCGAGAAGCTAACAAAGTATTCGCCGCGGTATGCCAACATCGCAAGTGGCAGAGTTTTCTTATCTGACTCTTGAATAAGCAAAAGTGGCCAGAGAAAATATCGCTGTTGCACCCATCGCAGGTCGGGATAACGGTAGGGCGATAGAGCGATAGATGCGTAGCGGCGATGCGCCATCAACCTCAGACGCTTCATACATATCTCGAGATATCTCTCGGAAGAAAGCGGTAAGAATAAAGATAGAAATTGGCAGGGTTGTGGTCACATTAATGATCACTAAGCCAAAGAACGAGTTAGTCAGCCCCAAATCTCGGAAGATGTAATAGATCGGAACAAGGTTGATCTGGGCGGGAATTGCCAAGCCGAGTGCAAATAAAGTTGCCAAGACTTTTCCGGAAACTGTGATCATTCTGGCGATCGCAAATGAGGCCAGGCTGGCAAAGAGCAAGGTAAAAATTACAGATAGCAGGGTTACAACCACGCTATTTCTAAAGCTGACTTCTAAATCGCTTTCACTGATCAAACGCTGGTAATTATCTAAATTCCAGTTTTCTGGCAGAGAGAGCGGCTTGTTATAGACCTCAGAGTCGGTCTTAAAGGAGCCTAGAACAACAATAAGCGAAGGAATCAGAATTAGCGCAGCAAAGAAAGTAAGCGAGATTATTCGAGAGCTCTTAAAGATCATTTCTTATCCCTCACTTCTCGTATCGTCCGCTAAATGCTCGGCGTTGTAGCCAAGTTATAAGCACCATAGTGGCCACCATAAAGATTGTCTGTGCTGCGGCGTATCCCAGGCGAAGTTCATTAAACAAAGTGAAATAAACCAAGGTGCTGAAAATACTTGTTGAGTTATTTGGTCCCGCGGTTGAGTTTGTCATAACCATGATCAAATCGAATGCGCGGAAAGATTGAATTGTTGTGTAGGCCATAACAACCAGAGTCGTTGGCATCGCCATCGGCCAGGTAATGCTGGTGAACTGCTTCCAGCGAGATGCGCCATCAACTTCAGCAGCCTCATACAACTCTTTTGGAATCTGCTGCAGGCCGGCGATATAGACAACCATCATTTGTCCGGTGTGGAACCAAACTTGGCTGAAGGCGATTGCATAGAGTGCGCTGCTTTCGCTGCCTAGCCAGTTAAGTGCAAAAGAAGGCAATCCAATGCTGTTAAAGAATAGGTTGATCGCACCGAAATTAGGGTCGTAAAGAAAGAGCCAGATCATTCCGACTGATACGGAAGAGAGAATAGTTGGGAAAAAGTAAAGGGTGCGAAGTGCGATATTTGTTTTAGTATTTTTCACAAGGAAAACTGCAAATATCAAGGCAAGCGCGGTTTGGAATAAAACGACCAAAAATGTGAATTCAATATTGTTGCCAAGTGTTTTATAGAAGAGATCGTCATTGGTAAGAAGATTTGTGAAGTTTCTAAAGCCCACATTTTCAGGCTCGGTAATTCCATCCCAGCGACGTGTGGCAAATTGCAGGTTTTGCAGCGCTGGATATAGGTAGAAGGCAAGAAAAAGGATTAGCGCTGGTGCGCCCATTACATAATAAACAAGCGCATCTTTCTTGCGCTTTTTACGGGTAGCAGGAGTACCGCTCCCACCAATGGTGGGAGCGGTACCGGTAGCTAGTTTTGTCTTAATTAGCCTTGCAACTTCTGCTTGATCTGCTTAGAGAAGTCAGGCAGAACATCGTCTGGGCTCTTACCGCCGACGATTTGAATGAGGGCATCCTGAGTCAAATCTGAAACTGAAGTATTCAGAATCAAGAAGCGTGGAGCCAACATTGTGTTCTTAGCCTGGAAGGCAGATGTATTTAGCAAGTCAACGTTTGCTGAGTAATCAACATCTAGAACGTTAACGTGCTGAGTAGTTGCAACTGCATAGATTGCTGCAACTGGACCTGTCGCCAAATATGACAAGAAAGATTTTGCAATCCGCTGGTCAGTTGGATTTGACTTAGCATTTACGCTGAGGTTGAAGGTGTTGTTCATAATTCCTTCAGCGACAACTTTGCCATCTGTTAGAACCATGCTCATCAACTGCATCTTGCCGGTTAGCGCTGGGGCCAAAGTCTTGATTGAACCCATTGAGAATGTACCGGTAGGAAGAATTGGTGACTTACCTGTTGCGAACAAGTTGTAAGCAGCAGCTTCAGTAACACCTGTTGGATTATCTGGGAAGCATCCTGCGTTACGTAGCTTGACGTAGATATCTGCAACACCCTTGAACCATGTTGAAGTCAGATCGATCTTTCCTGAGTTCAAATCTGCCAAGTTTGCAGATAACGCATCGTAATCTGCTGCAGAGTTCATTAGAGCAGAGTTTGAGATCTGCGCTGCTTGTCCACGTGTTGCTCCTGGCCATGCAAGAGGAACATATCCCTTGGCCTTGGCATCCTTACACCAGGCGACCCAACCAGTTAGGTTTTTAGGAATATCCCACTTCTCTTTTGCCCAGAGTTCAGTGTTATAGACCGGGTTGTTAAATAGGTAGTGATAAGGAACTGCAAGTACGCGACCTTTTTCAACTCCCGCTGTTAGACCCTTTGATACGAGGTTGCGCTTTACGAAACGCTCGTTCCGGCAGACCTTATCAATATCATCGAATATAATCCAATTGATGCCTTCGCATTTACCAAGCCGGATGAAGAAGGTAGATTGAACCACGTGCTGCAGCGAATAGAGCAGCCTTTGGATTTGCGAGGATCTGCACGCGTGCAGTTGCGTTGTAATCAGTTGTTGTCTTGATTACCTGAGTAATTTTTGTACCTGGGTACTTTGCTTCGTAGTTTGTAATGATCTTTTCGAAGTGAGCTTTATCTTCTGGGCGGTAGTGCCAGAATTCAATTGATCCAGCTGGTGGAACAATCTCTTTAATTGGAGCACCGAGGCTTGAGCTTAGGCGAACCTTCTGCCAAGTCAGTTTTCCATTTGATCCAGCCTTGCAAACTAGTGATGTTGAACTTGTTCCTGTTGAAACACCTTCAACCGTGCAAGCCTTTCCTAAGACTTCTCCAGCTGCAAATGCCGATGGCAATGTTGAAACAGCAACTGCGAATGCAACCACAGCTACTGCGCCAAGGCGACGTGCACTAAAGGAAGTCATTCCTTGAGTTTTCATCATTTGTAGTCCTTTGCTAATCGAGGGTTTTAGTTGTTTTACCATTCTGTGAGGGGTATCCCTAACATCTTTGCCATTTGACGAATACCCGGACGCACATCTATCCACGAGATGACTAGATGATGCGGATATCCGCCAGTGACTATTCCATTTACTAACGCAGCAGCATCAGGTTGAGTGATAACCGTTGCGGTATTACCTTGGAAGTGATTGGGAGCAGGGATAGATTCCCCTCGGCTCACAACCATTCGTAAACCCGTGCTGTTGCTCGGATCTACATCCCGATCAATACGGAACAGCGTTACTGGTCCGGTCTTGAGCGGAAAATTACCTGCAACGCCTAATTTGCGATTGCAGTGTGTTGTTTGTGTTGCATTCTGAGGATCTGCCGCCAACTTTGTCGCAGCGGATCCGCAGTGCCAAAGTCGAACTAAACCTTTATCCGCATCTAGATCGACGATATCTACCAAATAGTTTTCATCTGAACCCAGTGACTCGCAAACCATCATGGTTACAGCGCCCAGCACGTCGCGTTCGCAGGTTGTGACTGTGCCGCGATCTGAAAGGCGTCCAAGTGATGAGCAGATGCAGGCGCCTATATCGGTTGGAAATTCTGGCCAGCAACGGATAGCAATTGCATCTAGGGACTCTTCTTCGCGCCAAGTATCTAGCGCAACTTCAACGCCATAAACTTTCTTCGCTTCATCAACATTTACTGAAGAAAGTGAAGGTTGGGCTGCTATCGCGTTTGCATACGCTAATTCGCGCGCTTCTTCTTTAACTTCGGCAATTCTGCCAAATGCATCAGTAATTGTTATTTGGCGAACATCAAGACCGAAATACTTATTCAACTGTTGGCCATCAAATACGCAAGGAGTAAATCCAATTGGAGCATCTCCAACAGCGCCGATCTTCTTACCCTTTAGCCAAGCAAAGGCTTTTTCAACTTCACCGGCAGGAGCAAATTCTCCGACAATAGATTTTGGAGCGGTTGCCTCAGGAAGTTTGCCGGCGAGCGCATCACGTATTGCGCTGCGCACATTCGCTTCATCGGCGTTTCCATGGATATGACGGATTGGTTGCCCAACATTCATCAGAGCGTGTGCCGCAAGATTTACGCCGCACATTGAATTTAACTTCAACCTTTCGCCAACTTCACCAGGTTCGCGCATCGACCAACCAAGAACCGGTCCTTTAACTTTTCCAAAGAGTTCGACCGCAGGTGATGCATCTGCAAATGAGGCCATAAACAAAATATGAAGGTCAGCCGTTGGAAGTTTTACTGCAGCGAGATCTTCAACTGTCATAACGAGTTCGCTTGGTCCAACGACGGTGGCACCTAGTTCGATTAACAGCGCACGCGCGCTATCAAAATTAGCCTGGGCGCAGGTCAGATCAAAGGTAGGTCGCGCTAACGCGACGAGAGCTACAGTGCTCAATTTGCCTCCAGTGGTAAGACCTCTTGGTGAAGGGTGCCACTGGCGACCTAGCGAGTCAATGGGAAAGCGCGAGTTTTTCGCTTGTTATGAGACCGTTATGAGCAAGGCAAAGGGGTTATCTTTGAAGGATGAAGGGTCTGGTCCGACCATTGACCTCAAAAGCGGGCCAATTCGGATCGCTGGTGAGTACTTCAACCCCCGACTTGGTCGCCAAAATCGTATCTTCAGCCTTCCAGCCTTTACCCGTTGGGTTCCATGCGATCGGTTGGTTCTGCGCAATCAACCTGGTTGTTCCCTGATTTGCTGGCCAATCACGAGGCAGGAAGCCGGTTGGTCCGCCTTGGTGATGGTTCTGCCACTCATCTTTATCGAAACCATTTAGCGGATAAGCAGCGATCGCCGCGTTAATTGGATCTGAGAATGGCTTACCGACCACAGTGGCATCGAACATCGCCGCCTCAACTTTAAATATTGATTCGTAGCCGCTTATCTCCTCTTGAGATAACTGCCCAAAGCTGACAATTCTGGTTATCGATGCGATTAGCCCCTTATGTTTTGCGCATATT
>JAPLBI010000176.1:896-8561 GCA_026392815.1 Actinomycetota bacterium | reverse complement strand
CGCAGGATTTCGGCATATGCCAAATATTCATCAAGCACTTCTTCAACTTCAATGTTCTTACGGTTGAAAACCTTGATTAGCACTTGGTTCTTATCGCGCAAGGCGCCTTCAATCTTTTGACGCAAGATTGATGGATCAAAGAGATCTTGTACACGGATACCGATGCGGTTGATCTTGTCTGCGTAAGCAGGTCCGATGCCGCGACCAGTTGTACCGATCTTTGATTTACCTAAGAAGCGTTCTGAAACTTTATCGATGGTGCGGTGATACGGAGTAATCAAATGCGCATTAGTTGAGATAACTAACTTTGAGCAATCGATACCGCGTTCAGTTAACCCGCGAATTTCTTCAAGCAATACACCTGGATCAATCACAACGCCGTTACCGATTACGGGAACAACGTTAGGACTCAAGATTCCGGATGGAAGTAAGTGAAGTGCGTACTTCTGATCTCCGATAACCACGGTATGGCCCGCGTTGTTGCCGCCCTGATAGCGAACAACATAATCAACGCGGTCACCGAGAATATCTGTGGCTTTACCCTTGCCTTCGTCGCCCCATTGAGCTCCGAGCAAAACTAACGCTGGCATGGCAAAACCTCTCCGCAGGTGTTAATGGTTATTAAAGTTTATTTACTTTTTAAGTGATGTGCCTGTTGAACGAAGGTCTTCGCAAGCATGTGCAACGCGAGCTGCCATTCCTGCTTCAGCAGCCTTACCCCACGCACGTGGATCGTAAGTCTTCTTATTTCCAACTTCGCCATCGATCTTTAGAACGCCGTCGTAGTTCTTGAGCATGTGATCAACAACTGGACGTGTAAATGCGTACTGAGTATCGGTATCGATATTCATCTTAATTACGCCGTAATCAAGTGAGTCGCGGATCTCTGAGAGAAGTGAGCCTGAACCACCATGGAATACGAGATCCATTGGCTTGCTACCTGCAGCAAGGCCCTTCTTGGCAACAACTGCATCTTGCAGAGTCTGCAAAATCTTTGGCTGCAAGACAACGTTGCCTGGCTTGTAAACGCCGTGGACGTTACCGAATGTTGCAGCAACCATGTAGCGACCGCGTTCTCCGAGGCCAAGAGTTTCAATTGTCATCAAGGCATCTTCAGGTGTTGAGTACAACTTGGCATCGTGCTTTGCTTCAACGCCATCTTCTTCGCCGCCGACAACGCCGATTTCGATTTCAAGAATTGTGCGAGCAGCAACTGACTTAGTTAGAAGTTCATCTGCGATCTTCATATTTTCATTCATATCAACTGCTGAGCCATCCCACATATGTGAGTTAAAGAGTGGCGCTTGGCCGTTCTTGATGCGCTGCGCGCCGATTTCAAGAAGTGGGCGCATGTAGCCATCTAGCTTTTCTGCTGGGCAGTGATCTGTGTGGATTGCAATATTTACGTTGTAGTTCTTGGCAACAACGTGCGCGAACTCGGCGAGCGCAACTGCGCCATCGACCATGTTCTTAACTGTTGAGCCAGATGCGTACTCCGCACCGCCCCATGAAAATTGGATGATTCCATCTGATTCGGCTTCGGCGAAACCACGAAGAGCGGCGATGAGGGTTGAAGAAGATGAAACGTTAATTGCGGGATATGCGAATGCGCCGGCTTTCGCGCGATCAAGCATCTCTGCGTAAATTTCAGGGGTTGCAATGGCCATGATGACTCCAAATTATCTCGGGGCGTAATCCCTGACCGAGCGCTTCATTGGGCCGCATTCAGGCTTACGCCTAATCCAACCACCTCTGCGGGCGGATGAAAAATCGCCATCCCCTATACGCGTAGGAAATGGCGATTCTTCAGCCCGATTAGAGCAATTGGGGATGGCCTTTATGGATTGAGGGTCTTCTGCAGGAAGGCGATTAGGCCAGCTAGCAGAGCAGGGCTGCTGATGATTTTTAGTAAGAGCGCCAGAAACGTTGTAAGCATTTTTCTCCTTTTCTTAAATAGTTCTTATCTTGATCTCGAGACTGGGGATCATCCCTCTTATCTTCTTTGCCACATCGCTAAAGCCTTCCGCCTGTTGATATTCACGGGTAATCTGCTGAGTTATGAGCAACCCATCAACCGGTGATTCCATCGGCGATTCAATAGAAAACCTCTCCCAAGAGAATCGCCAATTTCCTCCGAGCGCTGCCTTTGCAGCTCAGGCCAATGCCAAATCTGATTTATATGCACACGCTGAAAAAGATCGACTTGCCTTCTGGGAAGAACAAGCGCGAGAGCTAACTTGGGATAAAAGTTGGGAGACAGTTCTTGAGTGGAACTCTCCGTACGCAAAATGGTTTATCGGCGGAAAATTAAATGCCTCGGTAAATGCTCTCGACCGTCACGTTGCAGCAGGTCGTGGTGATCGCGTTGCTTTTCATTTTGAAGGCGAACCTGGCGATACTCGAACAATTACATACGCGCAGATGTTGGCAGATGTCAGCAAAGCGGCAAATGCTTTGACACAAATTGGAATTAAGGCCGGTGATCGAGTTGCGATATATATGCCGATGATTCCAGAAGCTGCGGTTGCGATGTTGGCATGTGCGCGAATCGGTGCAGTGCATTCAGTTGTCTTCGGAGGATTTTCTGCCGATGCACTTCTATCTCGTATCCAGGATGCAGATGCCAAATTGGTGATCACTGCAGATGGTGGATTCCGCAAAGGCGCAGCATTTGCGCTCAAGCCCGCAGTTGATGAAGCGTTAAAGGGAAAACATAACGTTGAAAAAGTCTTGGTCGTAAAGCGCACTGGACAAGAAACAGTGTGGAACGCAGATCGCGATATCTGGTGGCACGAGCTCGTTGACAGCCAAAGCAGTGAACATAAGCCTGAATTCTTCGATAGCGAGCATCCGCTCTTTATTCTCTATACCTCTGGCACAACCGCTAAACCAAAGGGAATTTTCCATACAACAGGTGGTTATCTAACTCAGGCGGCTTACACACATCGCGTGGTCTTTGATATCAAGCCAGAGTCGGATGTTTATTGGTGCACTGCAGACGTGGGTTGGATTACTGGCCACTCTTATGTTGTTTACGGTCCGCTGATCAATGGTGCAACTCAAGTTATGTACGAGGGAACACCTGATACTCCACATAAAGGACGTATGTTTGAGATTGTTGCAAAGTACGGCGTAACAATTTTGTACACCGCACCAACTCTGATCCGCACCTGGATGAAATGGGGAGATGAATTCCCTAAGGCGCATAACTTATCTTCACTACGTTTACTTGGTTCAGTTGGTGAACCAATTAACCCTGAGGCATGGATGTGGTACCGAGAAGTTATCGGCGCCAATAATTGTCCGATTGTTGATACTTGGTGGCAGACCGAAACTGGCGCAATCATGATTTCACCACTGCCCGGTGTTACATCAACTAAACCAGGATCTGCGATGAAAGCGATTCCTGGAATTAGTGCGGTTGTTGTCGATGACAACGCAAACCCTGTTCCAAATGGACATGGCGGTTTCTTGATTTTAGATAAGCCTTGGCCTTCGATGTTGCGTGGCGTTTGGGGCGAGGATGAACGTTACAAAGAAACTTATTGGTCGCGCTTTAAAGGCATCTACTTTGCAGGAGATGGTGCAAAGTTAGATGACGAAGGTGCAATCTGGTTGATGGGACGCGTTGATGATGTCATGAACGTTTCTGGACACCGCATTTCAACAACTGAAGTTGAATCTGCACTCGTTTCACATGAAGCAGTTGCCGAGGCAGCTGTTGTAGGCGCCGCAGATGAGATGACCGGACAAGGAATCGTTGCATTCGTAATCTTGCGCGGTGGTATTTCACATGCTGGCGGCGATGAGTTAGTTAAAGAACTTCGCGCGCATGTAACTAAGGAAATTGGCGCTATTGCTCGTCCGCGTCAGATTATGGTTGTTGCAGAATTGCCGAAGACGCGAAGCGGAAAGATCATGCGCCGTTTACTCAAGGATGTCGCTGAAAATCGCGCAGTTGGCGATGCCACAACTCTGGCGGATCCAAATGTTATGAAGTTGATTTCAGAAGGTTTAAATTCTTCTAAAGACGAAGATTAAGAAACTCTTCCTTAACCCAATCGTTTGCTTGGGTGATTAGCCCTGGAATGTAGGGCTGAACTTTGGGAAGTATTTGGCTATCGGTGATCTGATTTTGCGCTGCCTGCCAGGGTGACCAGAGCAGAACTGTTGCGATCAAGTAAAGCGCGATTACCGTGCGCGCGATTTCAAGAAGTGCGCCAGCAACTGAATCTAAGAAGGCGATTGGGCCACGAAAGATTGAAGCCCGCAAACCTTTGGCAAATGCGCCTGCGATAAATGAACATAAGTAGCCACCGCCAACAATTGATGCGATAACAAAGCCAATTCGCTTTACATCTAGTGACCAATCGTGCGAGAACTTTAGGGAAAGGTAGATTCCAAGAACTCCGCCTGCAACAAATCCGACAAATTTAAAGAGGGTGCGGATTAAGCCATTGCGGTAGCCAATAAATGTTGAAAATATCAGTGCCACGATAATTACTAGGTCAGCAACCATTAAATCTTCACTCCTAGATACTTCTCAGTTAGATCGATTAACTCTTGCTCAGATTTTACTTCGCCAATCTTCTTAAACTTAACTTTGCCGTTGGCATCGATGAACCAAGTCACTGGCACACCCATTCCGAAGTAACTACGTGTTTTATTCTCGCGATCGTAGAAGTTAGGCCAGGTCATGCCGTTTTCTATGATGAATTTATGAGAATTATCAGGGGAAGATTCCTCAACAGCGACGCCGACTAACTGGACTTTGCCTTTAGCTTTCTTATAAAAGCTAACAAATTCAGGGGTTTCGGCCAGACAAGTTGAACACCAAGAGCCCCAAATATTAACGATCATTGGACCACGGAGAGATTCCATACTTGCACCGGCCGTGCCATCCAGGCATTCGATTGTTGCGCCTGTGGTAATTGATTTATCGAAAGTAATTGACGCACAGGAAATTACTTCGCCTTTTATCGCAACGGGTTCTGGCGATGAACAGCCCGAAAGAATTAGTGCAGCGATTACAAATACGGCGCGCTTCATCGGAAATCCTCATCGCTTTTGACTAGCGCTTTCGCTTTCACTTTATCCATTTCGCCGATTCCAACTGAGGGACAGATCTTTGCGACAGGACAAGCACCACACGCTGGTTTGCGTGAATGGCAGATGCGCCGGCCGTGCCAGATCATGCGCTGCGACAAATTAGTCCATTCTGCTTGAGGGATTAACTCTCCCACTTCGAATTCAACTGTAACGGGATCTTTCGATTCACTCCACTCAAATCTTCGGGAAAGTCGACCGAAATGGGTATCTACAGTTATGCCAGGAATATCAAAGGCATGTCCTAGAACAACATTTGCAGTCTTGCGACCTACTCCGGGCAGGGTGATTAACTCTTCCAAAGTTTGTGGAACGTCACCGTCAAAATCTTCAATGATCTTTACAGCAAGCCCCTGAATGTGACGAGCCTTGGCGCGAAAGAAGCCAGTTGTATAAATCAAATCTTCAATATCGTTTAGCGAAGCTTTGGCGTAAGCGCGCACGTTCTTATATTTTTTGAAGAGTGCTGGTGTAACTGCATTGACTCGCTTATCAGTGCATTGTGCAGATAAAACAGTTGCAATCGTGAGTTCTAATGGGTTGGAGAAATCGAGTTCGCAGCGCACATTGGGATAAGTTTTGGTCAATATTCGATAAATAGCCCTTGCGCTTTTGCGAGTTTCGCTATCGGGGGCCATGCGAGTAAACTACCCACGTGCCCCAAGAAGATGAAGTCGTACGCAGAGCCCCGCTCTTTACCGCCCTCGATGACGCTGCCGCAGCATCCCTGCGCGCCTCGATGGATACTGTAAAGATCGCTAAGGGTTCAATCCTTTTTAAAGAAGGCGATGACGGCGAGCACCTTTATGTAATTATCGAAGGCAAGCTAAAGCTCGGAACCTCTAGCGGTGATGGACGCGAAAACTTGCTCTCAATCCTCGGACCGGGCGAAATGTTCGGCGAACTTTCACTCTTTGATCCCGGCCCACGTACTTCAACTGCAACTGCAGTAACCGATGCGAAGTTACATTCACTTAGCCACGAAAAAGTAATTCCTTGGCTTAAGCAGAACCCAGAAGTTTCACTGCAATTGCTTGCTCGTTTGGCACAGCGCCTACGTCGCACCAATGAAGCGGTTGGCGATCTAGTTTTCTCTGATGTTCCAGGTCGCGTTGCTAAAGCCCTTATCGATCTCGGTGATCGCTTTGGAAAGACGACTGCTGAAGGTTTGCTCGTTAACCACGATCTAACGCAAGAAGAACTTGCTCAACTCGTTGGCGCATCACGCGAAACAGTAAATAAGGCTCTCGCCGATTTTGCTGGCCGCGGCTGGTTAAAGCTTGATGGTCGCTCAGTGCTAATTACTGATGTCGAACGTCTGAGCAAGCGCTCTCGCTAGTTAATTAACTAAGCAACTTCAACGGTGAGTTCAACCTCAACCGGTGAATTCAAAGGAAGCTCTGCAACGCCAAGTGCGCTACGTGCTGCAATTCCTGGTTCTCCCCAAATATGCATAAACAGCTCTGATGCACCATTTGCAACAAATGGTTGGCTAATAAATCCTGGAGCACCATTTACATAACAGACGATGCGAACAATCTTGACGATTGAATCTACTGGAGCCACTAGTTCAACTGCTGCTAAACAATTTAGTGCACAGATTTCTGCGAGTTCTTTAGCGCGTTCTTGAGTAATTTCAGCGCCAACTTTTCCGGTATCAGCCATTGCACCATCAACTAGAGGCAGCTGACCTGCAGTGAAAACAATGTTTCCGGTACGTACTGCAGGGATATATGCAGCAACTGGCTTTGCAGCAACTGGAAGTGTTAAACCTTTTTCAGCCAATTTGGCGCGGACATCAACTGCCATTTTTATTTAACCTCTCGCTTCATGTAAGCAACGAGTTGTTCGCCGCCTGGTGCTGGAATAACTGTTACTAGTTCCCATCCATCGGAACCCCAAGTATCGAGAATCTGCTTAGTTGCGTGAGATAGAAGTGGGACGGTTGCATATTCGAATTTCATTAACCCATATCGGCAGGTCCGGCAGCTCCTGTTGATGCAATCGCTGCAGCAATCAACTTCTTAACATCATCTTCTGAAAGTTGAGCAGGTAAATACTTTGCGATTACTTCGCCTTCGGCCTTTTCTTGTGCAGCTTTCTCAGGGCGGTTACCTTTTGCAAATTCTTCAGCAGCTTCGCGGCGCTTCTTTGCTTCACGCGAAAGAACCGCGATGATCTCGTCTTCGCTAAGTGTGCGTGCTTCTTTGCCAGAAACTTCTTCGTTTGTGATCGCGGTTAAAACCATGCGGATCGTGCCTGATACAACCTTGTCGCTGCTGCGAATCGCCTCAGTTAGGTCGCTCTTAAGTGTCTCTTTGAGTCCCACTTGATTGTTGCTCCAAACCCTTGAATTGACCGAACCCTTGAATTGACCGAACCCTTGAATTGCCTAGGTGTATCTTCTCATGCAATGAGTTATCAACTTCGCCAGGCCGAGATCCCGATTCTCCCTGCTGGCCACGCACCGATCCGCGTTCTGCACTTCTCGGATCTGCACCTGACCCCTGCGCGCAAGACTGAAATCGCCGACATCAAATCCTTTATCGATCTCTCCCC